>NZ_LRMO01000008.1:0-18042 GCF_019266135.1 Bacillus sp. F2HM | reverse complement strand
TTAGTTTTCAAAGAACTTGTTTACCGCTTCAGAAGCGACTAGAACATCTTATCACATCCAAGTTGTTAGTGTCAACAACTTTTTTGTTATTATGTTTTTTCGTTTCTTCGTCATCAGCGACGTATATTAATTTACCACCCTATCGAATCAAAGTCAATAATATTTTTCATTAAATAATAAACTTTTCAATGACGATTAAAGCTGCTACGCCCGGAATACCCAATAAACCACTAATTCCACTCGTTACAGGGTTAATAGAGACATGTAACCCTAGACTCTCGCCAAATAGGTTGAGGCAAAATAAAAAAAGAGCGCCTGCTACAAACTTCACTCCGATAAGCCCTAACCATTTGAATGGATTCGCCTGCACACCTGACATAAACAACAATAGCACAGCTAGCAAAATTGACCCGATCACAATAACAGGTTCCATAATCCTCTCATCTCCTCTTCATATTGAATAGTACAAGCATATGAGAGGACTATGTATAATAGACCTGCTATTTCCAGTTGTTTAAACGTAAATTCCTCTTTTTCGCTTCTCTCAGATAGAAAAAGTACTTCGCTTGAGCAAGCTTTAATTCGAATAGAATGTCCGGTGAAGGCTCAACGCTATTTGCGACAAGCTTTTTTTGTCTGTTCCATTCTTCCTTTTGCTTAAAAAGCTGTTGAATTAATTTCTCATCGAATTCTTTTCGAATTGATTTTCTGCGAAGAAAACCCATGTACCGTACTTCTCCTTCCTACATCTCACGTCTGCCTTCTAGAGCCTTAGACAGTGTAACTTCATCCGCATACTCTAAATCCCCGCCTACTGGAAGTCCGTGAGCAATGCGAGAGAGTTTAATTCCTGATGGTTTTAACAATCTGGAGATATACATGGCTGTTGCTTCTCCTTCAATGTTTGGATTGGTTGCAAGGATTACCTCTGTCACTTGATCGTCTTGCAATCTTTTTAATAGGTCAGGAATTTTAATATCCTCTGGGCCAATTCCGTCCATTGGCGAAATGGCACCATGAAGCACATGATATAAGCCGTTGTATTCTTTCATTTTTTCCATTGCGATTACATCTTTTGGATCCTGCACTACACAGATAACAGATTGATCTCTTCTTGTATCTTCACAAATATAGCAAGGATCTTGGTCTGTGATATGACCGCATACCGAACAATAAGTTAAATTACGCTTTGCATTTACAAGCGCCTTCGCAAAATCTAGTACGACATCTTCCTGCATACTAAGAACAAAAAAAGCCAGACGGACCGCAGTTTTCGGTCCGATTCCTGGCAATTTCATAAAGCTGTCAATCAGCTTTGATATTGGTTCAGGATATTGCATCTTCAGTTATTCCTCCTAGAATAAACCTGGCATGTTCATTCCTTTTGTGAATTGACCCATCGTTTCATTCGTTAGCTCATCGACTTTTTTCAATGCATCGTTTGTCGCAGCAAGTACAAGATCTTGAAGCATATCGATATCTTCTGGATCAACAACTTCTTCATTAATTGCTACATCAACGACTTCTTTTTGTCCATTTACTTTGACAGTGACCATACCGCCACCAGCTGTACCTTCAAGAACTTTTTCTGCAAGCTCTTCTTGAGCCTTCGCCATATCCTTTTGCATTTTTTGCATTTGTTTCATCATTTTTTGCATATTTCCCATTCCACCGCGCATATGAACACCACTCTCTTTCATTTTTATTAATCTTTAATTTCAATTAAATCAGTTCCTACTAATTTTTTTGCTTCCGCAATCAATGGATCCTCTTCAGTAGAAGTTCCCTGACCATCTGCTTGTTCATCCGGCTGATGATCTCTTAAAAATTCTTCTCTTATTTTACCCCATTGAGCGTCAGGAACGCCAACTAATTCCACTCTTTTTCCTAACATAGACTCTAGCAGTTGTTCAAGATTGGTCCGAACACCGCTTTTATCTTCAGCAACCATTTTACAATGTATTTCAAATTTGAATTTTAAAACAAAGGCATGCGAAGCAGCCGCCACTGGCTCACTGTCCGTTAATAACGCAGCGTGAGACACCTTATTCTGCTGTTTCAACTGGGCAAGGAGCTCTCCCCATTTGCCTTTAATTTTTTCTAACTCAGGCCGTTTCGCTTCTTTTAGAATCTCATGAATTCGGCCGACAGGAGCACGATAGCCATTTTTATTACTTGTTTGTGGTCGAGGCGCCTCCTTTTTTTCTTGAGGGCTATGAGATGGAGACATTGGTACACCTTCGGCTCTTAGCCTCGATAGTTCCTGTTCCAGCCTGTTTATTTTATCTGTTAGCGCCGTTAAATCAGCGTCAGCATGGCCTTGTGTCAATCCTGCTGTTGACTGACACAGCTTTACAACAGCTACCTCAAAGAAAATCCTTGGATGATTTGTCCATTTCATTTCTTGGTGGCTTTTATTCAGGACTTCAATGGTTTCATACAGAAACTGAGGTGTCACACGATCTGACAGCGCCACGAAACTTTCGTCGACCTTTACCTTTTCAAGAACCCCCTCGAGATCTGGTGCCGTTTTATAAAGCAGCATATCTCTAAAGTAAAAAATCATATCCTCTATTAATTTAGCAGCATCTTTCCCCTGCTGGAGCAATTCATTTAATGTATCTAACGCTGTGGCAATATTTTGATCAAAAATTGCTTCAGCAAGCTGACTAATGAAATGCTGCGATACAGCACCTGTAATGAGCAGCGCATCATCAATTGTCAATTGTTCACCACTAAATGAGATCGCTTGATCCAAGAGACTTAGTGCATCACGCATACCGCCATCAGCTGCACTAGCAATAATCTCGAGCGAACCCTCCTGTACGTCAAGGCCTTCTGCATCTACAATTTTCTCCATTCTTCCAACAATATCTTTAGTCGTGATTCGTTTAAAATCAAACCGCTGACAACGAGATATGATGGTAAGAGGAATCTTATGGGGCTCTGTGGTAGCCAAAATAAAGATACAATGAGCAGGCGGTTCTTCCAGCGTTTTAAGGAGAGCATTAAATGCACCGATAGAGAGCATATGTACTTCATCTATAATATAAACCTTATATGTAACCGCCGAAGGAGCAAATTTCACTTTATCACGTATATCCCGGATTTCATCTACCCCGTTATTCGAGGCAGCATCTATTTCAATCACGTCTGAAATTGAACCGTTTGTAATCCCTTTACAGGCATCACATTCATTACACGGCTCGCTAACAGGTGACTTTTCACAGTTCACTGCCTTAGCAAAGATTTTGGCAGCACTTGTTTTACCTGTTCCTCTAGGACCTGAAAATAAGTAAGCATGAGAAAACTTTTTCTGCAAAAGGGCATTTTGCAACGTTTTTGTGATGTGTTCTTGTCCAACAACATCCTCAAAAACTTGAGGTCTGAACACTCGATATAAAGCTTGATAACTCACAAATACGCCCTCCTCCATTTATCATCCTTTTCATTATACATGATGCACCGATCAATTCAAAAGCACACCTTTATTTTCTAATATGCCAATAAGATGATTTCAACTAGAGATTTTCTACTTTCCATGTATTAAAAACGTATTTTCTAGCTTTGTAAAAAGACCTGAAACTCCAAACAGAACACCAGTTCTTTTTACGTTTAGTGAAAAAAACAAATGGCACCAAAAAGACTTTTTATCTATTTGTATCACCAAAGCATTTAAGCTATTCTTTGAACAGCAACAAAAAACTCACCTAGTTAAACTAGATGAGTTACATTTAATATTGATTTACCGTGCACCTTCTGTCGATTCGCTACCCCAAGCGTTACTTAAACAGTTAGCTCGGCCCAGGCAACCCTGCGGCACATGAGAGGTTTCACTTAATGCTGCTTCCTTCCGGACCTGACATGGTTCATGAATTCCCATTGCGCAGGACCCAGACGTCAACACCACTTATTTAAGGCAGACCTTGAAGTAAACGAACCTCGAGAAGGGATTCGGCCTCGCTAGAGCGGATTGCGAGTACAGGGCACCGCTACCTCCCCGCTTAGCACGGCAAAATGAATATTAAATTGTTAGTGACGCAGACATAAGTATACCTTCTTATAGCTCAAATTGCAAACGACATCCATTCATTTACTTTTGGCTTGTTTCTTTCGCTGACGGAGATTTCGGAAGAACTGACTTAACAGCTCACCACACTGATTTTCAAGTACACCACCGATGACCTCAGACTGATGATTGAACCGTTCATCATCCAGTAAATTCATTAAAGTACCTGCGCATCCACCTTTTGGATCGTATGCACCAAAAACGACCTTTTTCACTCTAGAGAGAACAATAGCACCCGCACACATTGGGCATGGCTCAAGCGTAACGTAAAGCACAGCATCTTCTAAACGCCAGCTCCCTGTCGCTTTACATGCTTCATCAATAGCAAGTAATTCTGCATGTGCAATCGAACGCTGCTCACTTTCCCTTAAATTATGAGCCCGGCTCACGATTTGATCATCAACAACAATGATCGCACCAATCGGCACTTCCCCTATTTGTTCTGCTTTTAAGGCTTCAGAAATGGCTTCTTGCATAAACTGTTCATCTTTCGTCATGGCACGGCTCTCTTTTCATGTTTTTTAAAAGGAAATTGAGGTTAACATATTATCACAATCTTTTAAAGGGGGTCTTATTTTGTCAAAGCAAACAAAGGCGCTACTTATTATCGACATGATTAATGATTTTGATTTTGAAATGGGACATGTGCTTGCAGAAAAAACAGAGCAAATGACCAATAAAATTTTAGCTCTTAAACAACATGCTTTCAAGGAAAATTGGCCAATCATTTATATCAACGATCACTACGGACTTTGGAAGGCTGATATCCAAGCTGTTTTGGAAACATGCAAAAATGAAAGAAGCGCTCCTATTTTAGAGAAAATGACACCATCTAAAGATAATTACTTCTTAATTAAACCTAAGCATTCTGCCTTCTACGGTACTGCACTAGAGACACTCTTAAATGAATTAGGTGTTGAGGACATTATTCTAACTGGAATTGCCGGAAACATTTGCGTTTTGTTCACTGCAAATGACGCATACATGCGAGAATACAATCTAATTGTACCTAAAGATTGTATCGCTTCAAATGACGACAGAGATAACAACTACGCTTTAACGATGATGGAGAACGTTCTTCTAGCCAAAATCACTACCGCTAAGGAAATCACGAATGAAAATCAAACATGATTTAGCTATAACCCTCATAAATTGTTAGCAATAACAAAGGGGGCGTTGACTATTCAAATTTATGTTGTCAAAAGAGGAGATACTTTAAACGACATTGCTATGCGTTTTAAAACGACAGTCAATGAAATTATCCGTACTAACGAAGTCGAAACACCAAATCAACTCGTCATTGGACAAACAATTGTCATTCCAATTAGAGGTCAATTTTATGAGGTCAAACAAAATGACACACTATATCAAATTGGTAGACGGTTTCAAATCTCAGTGGAAGAATTGGCACGCGTGAACAGAATTCGGCCTGAAGCGATACTGCCTATTCGTTTCTTGCTCTATATTCCACAAAGACCGAAAAGGAACATTAATTCCAATGCTTATATTGAACCACGGGGAAATCAAGTCAGTGAAAACTTAAAGCAGGCAGCTAGAGAGGCCTCCCCATACTTGACCCATTTAGAAGTCTTTAGTTTTCAAGCACAAAGAGATGGGACACTGCGAGAACCACCGTTAGACCAACTACCCCAGATTGCCGCTCAGAACAGAACTGTATTAACCATGGTGGTGACAAATCTAGAGAATGAAAAATTCAGTGATGAACTTGGGCGTATTCTTTTAACTAACCAATCTGTCAAAACGGCATTTTTAAATGAAATTGTTCGTGTTGCCAAAAAGTATCAATTCAAGGAAGTCCATTTTGATTTTGAATATTTACGCCCTGCTGATAAAGATGCTTATATTCAATTTTTAAGAGAAGCAACAGCGCGTTTCCATCAAGAAGGATGGACAATATCTGTTGCACTTGCACCAAAAACAAGTAGTCAGCAAAAGGGCAAATGGTATGAAGCCCATGACTATGAAGCGATCGGTAAGATCGTCGATCATGTTGTGTTGATGACCTATGAATGGGGGTACAGCGGCGGCCCTCCACAAGCTGTCTCTCCAATTGGACCTGTCCGCCAAGTCATTGAATATGCATTAACTGTCATACCGGCCAATAAAATTGTAATGGGGCAGAATTTATACGGCTATGATTGGACACTTCCTTTCGTCCAGGGCGGCCCCATAGCCAAAGCCGTCAGTCCTCAACAAGCAATTGCACTTGCTAGAGAGCACAATGTCTCTATCTTATACGACGAAACAGCACAGGCACCCCATTTTCGTTATACAGATGCCAACAACAAAGAGCATGAGGTCTGGTTCGAAGACGCTAGATCAATTCAAGCAAAGTTCAACCTCATCAAAGAGCTAAATTTGAACGGCATTGCTTATTGGAAATTAGGTCTATCTTTCCCACAAAATTGGCTCTTATTATCAGATCAATTTAATATTGAAAAAAGAACGACATCGTAATCCATTCACTCTATCTATTAGAAGGGGTATGGTACAATATACATTGGTTTGACAACTTTAACTTTATAGATAGAGGAGAACGCCTATGTATCCTGCCCCTTTTATTGCAGTGGAAGGCCCGATTGGAGCCGGAAAAACAACTTTGGCTACAATGCTTGCGAAGGAATTTCAATTTCCTTTAGTAAAAGAGATTGTAGAAGAAAATCCATTCTTAGATAAATTTTATGAAGATATGGAACAATGGAGCTTTCAGCTTGAGATGTTCTTTTTATGCAATCGGTTCAAACAGTTAGAATCAATTGAAGAAAACTATGTGAATAAACAGCAGCCAGTTGTCACTGATTATCACGTCTATAAAAATATGATATTTGCAGAAAGAACATTATCAAAAAAGCACATGGATAAATACAGAAAGATCTATCATCTGCTAACAGATGATCTTCCTAAACCAAATGCCATGATCTATATAAAAGCCAGCCTTCCCACCTTACTTGAAAGAATACAGATGAGAGGACGCTCTTTTGAAGAAGACATTGACCCAGCTTATTTAAAAACACTCATTGAAGATTATGAGCTGGCTATTGAACATTTAAAACAGACTGAGCCAGGGCTTCCTATCATTACAATTGAAGGAGATCATACAGACTTCGTTTCCTCACAGCAAGATTACCAGCAAATTGTACAGAACATAAAGGAGCAAGTGCTATGAACAATATCGAAATACCAAAGGACGCAGTCATCACAATTGCCGGGACTGTTGGTGTCGGCAAATCAACTATGACCAAAACAATAGCGGACAAGCTAGGGTTTCAAACCTCTCTTGAAAAAGTAGATGATAACCCATATTTAGAGCCTTTTTATTCAGATTTCCAAAGATGGAGCTTCCACTTACAGGTCTATTTCTTAGCTGAGCGTTTTAAGGAGCAAAAGCGGATTTTTGAATCTGGCGGAGGATATGTACAAGATCGTTCCATTTATGAGGATACTGGCATTTTTGCAAAAATGCATGCGGACAAAGGTACGATGTCTGAGGTTGATTATGAAACGTATACAAGCCTATTTGAGGCGATGGTGATGACACCTTACTTCCCTCACCCTGATGTCCTCATCTATCTACACGGGGATTTAGATCATATTTTACATCGTATTGAAGAACGCGGCAGAGAGATGGAAACTCAAACTGACCGAGCTTATTGGGAAGAAATGTACACTCGATACACGGAATGGATCGAACAATTTGATTTATGCCCAGTGATTAAAATTAATATTGAAGATTATGACTTACTTCATGATGAAAGCTCACTTGATCCCATTCTTCACGAAATAGCTTCTGTTATTCAAAAAAATCGCTCTAAAACAAAATAAAAAAAACCGCTGCATTCGCGAAATGCAGCGGTTTGACAATTTCCAATTTTTATGCTTGCGTTCAATTCAACTAAGGTAAAAAATCAATATGGCGGAGGAAGAGGGATTCGAACCCCCGCGGGCTTTGACACCCCTGTCGGTTTTCAAGACCGATCCCTTCAGCCGGACTTGGGTATTCCTCCGTATCGACAAGAATTAATATACCATATCATTTTATTTGAAGTCAACATCTTTTCGAAAAAAAATTCAATATGTGATTTTGGCATGATGATTGCCTATAAAAAAGCAGCCATTGACGGCTGCTCTCGATCTATTTCGTATCCTGTCTAATTTCTTCAATAAACTGATTCATCTCTACTTTAAACTCATTTAATGACTCGATAATCTTCGTAAAGTCTGTCACTTGTTTGGCTTGTTCATTTGTTGAGCTGCTGATTTGTGAGATGTTTTCAGACAGAGTGCCAATGCTGTCTTGGATTTCTTTTAAAAATGTATTAATGGTTTCAGCCGCTTCCTTCGAGCCATCTGATAATTTGCGAACTTCATCAGCAACGACAGCAAACCCTTTTCCGTTCTCACCTGCTCTTGCGGCTTCAATTGCAGCATTTAAACCGAGCAGATTTGTTTGTCTAGCGATTCCGCCAATGGTTTTGACGACTTCTTCAATATTCGCAGATTTCTCTTCCGCTCTTCCTGCCTGTTCGCTTATTTCTAAACTTGTGGCAGCCAGCTCTTGTGAATGTGCAGCAATTTGCTCAATTCCACCTTGGAGTTCTTTCGCTACTTTATTGATTTGCTCCATATAACCGCTTAATTTCTTTTCACGATGATGTGAAAATGCCACTAAAAAAGAGCCAATTACTTTTCTATCTTCATCAAAAATCGGGTAACCTTTTACAGCAATTTCATAACCATATAAATGCTCTGGTAAATGA
This sequence comes from Bacillus sp. F2HM, assembly GCF_019266135.1. Lineage (NCBI taxonomy): Bacteria > Bacillati > Bacillota > Bacilli > Caryophanales > Bacillaceae > Bacillus > Bacillus sp. F2HM. The sequence goes on along the minus strand of NZ_LRMO01000008.1, from coordinate 9,195 downwards.
CCGTCATATTCTTGTCCTCTTAATGTCGTCGCCACATTTTGGTCTTCTGGGTTCAATGGGTCTCCAACTTTCATACCAAAATCTATTGTGTTAGATGGGTAATAACAAAGTATCTTCTCTGTATCTGTGATGCCGAAAAGAATACTTTCATCTAGTACCTTTCTAAGTAAATGAGCCATTTCAACATAATAGTCAAGCCTATTCAAGGTTATTCCTTCTTTCCTAGAAGCTTTTAATTTTTTTATCGGCTAAATTCAGGAAAACTGTAGGACTTTTGGTAAAAAGAAAAAGATGCCTTGACGGCATCTTATTTCATCACTTCTTTATTTCCCATATAAGGACGCAGTACTTCAGGAATGATCACTGTGCCGTCCTCTTGTTGATAGTTTTCTAAAATAGCCGCTACAGTTCTTCCTACCGCTAATCCAGATCCATTTAATGTGTGGACATGTTCTGGCTTCGCTTTAGGCTCTGGACGGAAACGAATGTTTGCACGTCTTGCCTGGAATGCTTCGAAGTTACTGCAAGAAGAAATTTCACGGTACGTATTCTGGCTCGGAATCCACACTTCGATATCGTATTTCTTCGCAGCTGTGAAGCCTAAATCTCCCGTACACATGCTCATGACACGGTATGGCAGGTTCAATAGCTGAAGAACTTTTTCTGCTTGATTTGTTAATTTCTCTAATTCTTCATAAGAATCTTCTGGTCTGACAAATTTCACAAGCTCTACCTTGTTAAATTGATGCTGACGGATGAGTCCACGTGTATCTCTGCCAGCAGATCCAGCTTCTGATCTAAAGCAAGCACTGAATGCTGCATAGTTGATTGGCAGCTGTTCGCCTTCGAGGATTTCGTCACGATGCATGTTCGTAATTGGCACTTCAGCTGTTGGAATGAGGAAGTAATCTTCTTCACGTATTTTAAAGGCATCCTCTTCGAATTTTGGAAGCTGACCAGTTCCTGTCATGCTCGCTCTGTTGACCATATAAGGTGGAAGCACTTCAGTAAAACCAAACTCATCCACATGTAAATCGAGCATAAAGTTATACAATGCGCGCTCTAAGCGGGCGCCAAGCCCTTTATAAAAAACGAAACGGCTTCCTGTCACTTTTCCTGCACGTTCAAAATCAAGGATTTTTAGCTCATCAGCTACGTCCCAATGTGGTTTTGGTTCAAATGAGAAGGCTGGCTGTTCGCCCCATTTTCTCACTTCCACGTTGTCGTCTTCTGTTTCACCAACTGGTACAGAGTCATGAGGGATATTTGGAATTGAGAACAGGATGTGCTGCAGGCTCTCTTCTACTGTTCTTAGCTCATCATCCAGCTTCTTGATCTCATCTCCTACCTCACGCATTTCTTGAATAATGTGATCGGCGTCTTTCTTTTCTCTTTTTAGAACGGCCACTTGCTGTGATACTTCATTTCTTCGGCTCTTTAATTCTTCTGTTTTCCCGATTAATTCTCTTCTTTTTTGATCTAGCTCACCAAACTTATCAAAATCCGCTAAATCTTCGCCTCGGTGTGCTAATTTTTCTTTGATTTGATCAAAGTCCGTGCGCAGTTGTTTAATATCAAGCATGTGTAACACTCCTTTTTTTATCGAAAAATAAAAAGAGCCCTCATCCCATGAAAGGGACGAGAGCTCTCGCGTTGCCACCCTGATTGAAAACATGCAGAAGCATGCTTTCCTCTTTCCTCTGTAACGGTATCACCGTAAATGCTTACTTCTCGTGTTTCAGCATTTCGCTCAAGGATGGATTCAGAATGCATCTTTCACCGATTCTCACCAACCATCGGCTCTCTGAGAAAGAGGGGCTTCTTACTATTTCCCGTCAACGCTTTTTCGATCTTTGATTGTGATTTTAATGTACTATAAGTTTTATCTCTTTTCAACCGTTTTATACAGCAAGCTTCGTTTTGTAGGACTTCACCATGTCTACAAACAGCTGTGTTAACCGGTGATCGTCTGTCAGCTCTGGATGAAAAGAGCAGCCTAAGATATTGTTTTCTTTCGCCATCACAATCCTGCCATCATATTCAGCCATGATTTCTACGTCATTATCTGCGCTGATGATATGAGGCGCACGGATGAATACCCCTGTAAACGGGGCATCCAGTCCTTTTACTTCTAAATCTGCTTCAAAGCTGTCTACCTGTCTGCCAAAAGAGTTCCGTGCAACAGATACATTTAATAGGCCAAGATGAGCATCTTCTCGATCTTCGATATGCTTTGCCAGCATAATCAAACCGGCACATGTCCCGAAAATCGGTTTCCCTTGAGCAGCGAACGCCTTGATCGGTTCAATGAATTGGTACGTATCCATAAGTCTCCTCATCGTCGTACTTTCTCCACCAGGGATAATCAAACCGTCAACGGATTCTAGCTCTTCTACTCGTTTGATGATCTTTCCTTCTGCGCCGCAGGCTTCAATCGATTGAATATGCTCTCTCACCGCTCCTTGAAGCCCTAGTACACCAATTGTCAGCATGTTCGTTTGCGCTCCCTTAATTACCAGCCACGCTCTTGCATACGTTCTTCTGGCAGTAGATTTGAAATTTCAATTCCTTTCATAGCTGTTCCAAGCTCTTTTGAAAGTTCTGCAATAAGACGGTAATCAGTGTAATGAGTCGTTGCTTCAACAATTGCTTTTGCAAATTTAGCTGGATTGTCTGATTTGAAAATACCAGATCCGACAAATACACCGTCTGCGCCAAGCTGCATCATTAACGCAGCATCTGCTGGTGTCGCAACGCCTCCTGCTGCAAAGTTCACAACTGGCAGCTTGCCGTCTCTTTTGATTTGCAGCAATAATTCATAAGGCGCGCCAAGATTCTTGGCTTCTGTCATCAGTTCATCTTCACTCATAGCCGATACTTTACGAATCTGAGCATTGACCTTTCTCATATGACGAACAGCTTCTACGATGTTGCCTGTCCCAGGTTCTCCTTTTGTACGAAGCATAGAAGCGCCTTCTGCGATACGGCGGGTTGCCTCACCTAAGTCACGGCATCCACAGACAAAAGGTACTGTGTATTCATTTTTATTTAAATGGAATTCCTCATCTGCGGGCGTCAGCACTTCACTCTCATCGATATAATCAACACCAAGTGCTTCAAGAACACGAGCCTCGACGATGTGGCCGATACGTGCTTTTGCCATGACTGGAATCGTTACTGCATTTTGTACTTCCTCTACGATTCTTGGGTCTGCCATACGGGCAACACCGCCTGCTGCACGGATATCAGCTGGTACTCGTTCTAGTGCCATGACTGCCACCGCACCTGCTTCTTCTGCAATTTTTGCCTGCTCCGCATTGACGACATCCATAATGACGCCACCCTTTTGCATTTCTGCCATTCCACGTTTCACTCGTTCAGTTCCCTTATTGCTCACAATAGTTTCCTCCCATTTGTCTATTCGATTCATTCAACATCTTTATCATACAAGCGAGGAAGTATAACAATAAAGAGAATAGTATAACAATTCAACCAACGGATAAAAAAGGATAACCCCTTGTATATAAAGGATTTTCAGCTAAAAACATGTCGTTTTCTCTTTCAAGTGTGATTTACATGCTATAATACAACTATAACAATTAAAAATCATGTATAACAATTTTGCATTCTATGGAGGGGTTTCATGCATATTGATATCCATCGACACTCTGATACATCTCTTTCAAATCAAATTTACTTTTCAATCATCGATCACATTCAATCGGGTTTGCTTCAGCAAGGAGAAAGGCTGCCAACTGTCCGTGATTTAGCTAAGCAGCTGAATGTGAGTCTTGTCACGGCAGCTAAGGCATACACCCGATTAAAGGACGATGGATATTTAACGACAGTGCAAGGTAAAGGCACTTTTGTGGATGAGCAGCAAGAGCAGGCAGAGACCCCGGTTCCATCATCTACTTCTTTCGATTGGCAGTTGTCGATTCCAGATTATTTACCACGGTCTCAATTCGCCCAGTATCACTATGTCGAAGAAGCCATTAACCTTTCTTCCTCTATGATCGATCCAGGTCTTTTGCCAAACCGGTATTTAGAAAAAGAAATGCAGCATGTACTAGCCAGACATCCTCAAATCATGTCGAAGTATGGAGAAATACAAGGTGATCTTCAGCTGCGACAGGTCATTCAATCTTTTTTAGAAAAGTTGGATGTGCCATCTACACCTGAAAATATTCTTGTAACAAGTGGTTCTCAGCAAGGGCTTGATTTGGTGGCACGTACGTTTATTGGGCCGGATGATGTGGTTGTCATGGAAGCACCGACCTATCCCGGGGCCATTGATGTCTTTATGGGCAGAGGAGCAAGAATCATTACCGTCCCTGTCGATCATGAAGGGATGAACATGAAGCAGCTTCAAAGCATTTGTGATAAATATAAACCGAAGCTCATCTATACGATTCCTACTTTTCACAGTCCGACAGGGGCCAGTATGTCGATGAAACGCAGAAAACAGCTTCTCTTACTGGCTCAAAGCATAGATTGTCTCATTGTAGAAGATGACCCTTATCGTGAGCTTTATTTTGAAAAGAAACCGCCAGCACCTATTAAAAGCTTGGACCATGATGGACACGTCATTTATTTACGAGGGTTAAGTAAAACACTGGCTCCAGGATGCAGAATAGGGATTATCACCGCATCAGGCTCGATATTTAACCGCTTATTAGCTGCAAAGGCCAATAATGACTTAGGCAGCCCTCTCCTCACACAAAAGGCCATATTGCCGTTTCTGACATCGAAGAAAATGATTGATCATACGAAGAAGCTAAGAACCGCCTTGAAGGTGAGACGCGATTTGATGATGGATGTGTTAACGAAGTACGCACCAAAAGATGTAACTTGGCAAATTCCACAGGGCGGGCTCAATTTATGGCTCAGCTTTCCTTCTTGGGTCGATACACGAGCACTGTTACATGAGGCACGTAAGCATCAAATTACTTTTCTACCTGGCTCTGTCTGCTATCCTGGAGAACCGAAACAGAATTATATCCGCCTCAGCTTTTCTTATGTGAATGAAAAAGCACTGGCCGAGGGCGTGGAAAAGTTATGTGGTATTTTTCAGCAAGCCTTGTCCACTCCTCAAAATCAGAAGCAATCGCTCTTCTTTTAACGATAAAAAAACTGCTCTCATGTATAGAGAGCAGTTTTTTATTAGAACCAGCCTTTTACTGTGTCAACGATTCCGCCCCAAATGCCAGCGAAGAATCCACCTACACCGCGCATTGCAAGGATGAACCAGTTTGCTTTTTCATCGCTTGTTTTCGTCACAAGCTCAACACCTGATTGGTCTTTATTTAAATAACCGTAGTCCTTCTCATCACCAGAATAAGAAGTCGTCAGCATGCCAACCTTCGTTCCTTTTTTAATAGGAGCTTCTAGTTTCTTTTTTTCGATATTTACTTTTGCTTTATAGCTCTTTTCGTCACCATTTTTTACTGGCACAGAAAATGCTTCTTTCGTCACAACAGGTACTTCTTTATCTTTGCCTTTATCCACTTCGATGTTTTCATGTCCTTTAATTTGTTGATCTTTTTTGTACATTTCTTTCATCGTGAAGTTTTTAAACGCATAGTCGAATAGTTTTTTTGCCACGTCGAAACGTGCTGTATGAAGATTACCTTTTGCATTCAAGATAACTGCGATGACACGCATGTCACCTTGTTTTGCTGTACCTGTGAAGCTAGAACCGGCTGAATCTGTAGATCCTGTTTTCAGACCGTCAACACCTTTATATTCCTTCACAAGTCCTTTAAGCATGAAGTTCCAGTTAGGCATGTCCATTTCATCGTCCGTGCCTTCTCTGAACTTTGTTTTCGCAATACTTGCTGTTTCAAGAATTTCTGGATGGTCTTTGATGAGATGCTGTGCAAGCAAAGCCATATCTTTTGCAGATACTTCACTTTCTTCATCAGGCCCTGTACCTTTTGGCTGTTGGCCATGTAAGTCTTTATTTTCCAGACCAGTTGCATTCACGAATTTGTAGTTTGTTAAACCAAGTTCTTTTGCTTTTGCGTTCATTTTTTCAACAAATTTCGATTCTGATCCAGCGATCACTTCTGCTAAACCAATCGCTGCTGCATTTGCCGAATAAATAGCCGTTGCTTGATAAAGTTCTTTTACTGTATACGAACCATCTTTTCTCAAAGGAACGTTGGATAAGCTGCGGTCCTGAGAAATTTCGTATACATAATCATCTGGCGTATACTTTTGATCCCATTTCACTTTTCCTTCAGCAATTGCCTCTAGTAATAGATACTCTGTCATCATTTTTGCCATACTTGCAATAGGCAGTCTTTGATCTGCGTTTTTACTATAAAGAATTTTACCTGTAGAAGCTTCAATAAGGATCGCTGCTTTCGCATTCACACTGAATGGATCTTCAGCAGCTTTTGCTTTGGACATTGGTGTAAATGCTGTAACAATCAATGCCAATGCAAGGATAGAGACCATAAGCTGTTTCAATATCTTGCTGTTCAATCGTCATACCTCCGTATTCATCTTTTTTCGACGTTTTTCATATATATGTAATCCACAAGGGCTTATCTCAACACAACAGTATAAATTTTATCACAATAAAGACAAAAAAAATAGACAGAGTCATAGACCCTGTCAAATGTAATTTGATTGTCACAATTTATCAAGAAATTGTGTAGTTTGGTGATTCTTTTGTAATTTGTACATCATGTGGATGACTCTCACGAAGTCCTGCACCCGTCATACGAATGAATTGTGCTTCTTCTCTAAGAGTGCGTAAATCTTGTGTTCCACAATAACCCATACCAGAACGAATACCGCCAACTAGTTGATACACTGTATCAACGACTGGCCCTTTGTATGGTGTACGGCCTTCAATACCTTCAGGAACGAATTTTTTATTATCTTCTTGGAAGTAACGATCTTTACTTCCTTTTTCCATTGCAGCGACAGAACCCATACCACGATAAACTTTGAATCGTCTACCTTGGAAAATTTCTGTTTCTCCTGGGCTTTCAGATGTACCAGCTAGAAGGCTTCCAAGCATAACAGCATGTCCGCCAGATGCTAATGCTTTCACGATATCACCTGAATATTTAATTCCACCATCTGCAATAATAGCTTTACCATGTTTTCTTGCTTCTGTTGCACAGTCATAGATCGCTGTGATTTGTGGTACACCGACACCTGCAACAACACGTGTTGTACAAATAGATCCTGGTCCGATACCGACTTTCACAATATCTGCTCCTGCTTCAAACAATGCTTTTGTTGCTTCAGCTGTTGCAACATTACCAGCAATGATATTAAGAGAAGGATACGTTTCACGGATTTTCGATACAGTGTTTAGAACACCTTGAGAATGACCGTGTGCTGTATCAATGACAATGACATCCACATTGGCTTCGACTAATTTTTTCACACGTGTCATTGTATCGCTAGTGACACCAACAGCGGCACCAACAATTAAACGGCCATGCGCATCTTTAGAGGAGTTAGGGAATTCAATCACTTTTTCAATATCTTTGATTGTGATAAGACCTTTTAACGTTCCTTCGTCATCTAAAAGAGGTAATTTTTCAATCTTGTACTGCTGTAGGATTTTTTCAGCTTCTTCTAATGTTGTACCAACAGAAGCTGTCACAAGTTCCTCTTTTGTCATCACGTCGCTAATCTTCATTGAATAATCCGAAATAAAACGAAGGTCACGGTTCGTAATAATACCAACAAGCTTTTGGTCTTGTTCGTTGTTGACAATCGGCACACCTGAAATACGGTATTTACCCATCAAATGCTCTGCATCAAATACTTGATGCTCTGGTGTTAAGAAGAATGGATTTGTAATAACGCCGCGCTCTGAACGTTTTACTTTATCCACCTGTTCTGCTTGCTGTTCAATGGACATGTTCTTATGAATAATACCAAGACCACCTTGACGTGCCATTGCAATCGCCATTTGTGATTCCGTCACTGTGTCCATTCCCGCACTGATAATTGGAATGTTTAGCTTTAATGTGCTTGTTAGCTCCACTGATAAATCGACATCACGCGGAAGTACTTCAGACTTTGCTGGAACAAGCAAAACATCGTCAAACGTCAAACCTTCTTTTGAAAATTTACTTTCCCACATTAGTAAATCCCCCTCTTTTCGGCAAAATATTATATGTAGATTATCAACTAGCAAACAGCATGTCAAGGAAGCAACAAACAGTTGCAATTTTTAGAAAATATAAAGAGAGTTGAGGAAGAAGATGAAAAGTTCAGGATGGAAGGATTTAAAACGTTTTTACTCGCTCGAAACCTCCCAAAAGTTTCTATTTCAACAATATGAGAAACGGAACATTCAAGATGCAAACCAGCAAGCCTATAAAAACTGTGAACGATTTATTTACTTTCTAAAACATGGCCATACGTTTTATGAACAGGCTGCGATCGCGCCTCTAGAACTTAAACCCATTTTATTGTTTTATGGAATGGCACAGCTACTTAAAGCATGTTTGCTGACAGTGGATCCCCATTATCCTTCTCAAACCTCTGTTTTAGCTCATGGCGTAACATCGAGAAAGAGAAAGAAACAGCATTACCGTTTTAGTGAAGATGAGGTGAAAATTCAAAGAAATGGGCTATGTATGCATGTGTTAAAGCATCTATTTCAATTAAATGGTCTTGAAGATGAGCGATTTACGATGATCCATCTCCTGTCTAAAATACCTGAAATGAGTCATATTCTTGAGTTTCAAAAGCAGCCCTCGACATTAGTTAAAGTAGAAAAGGCTAATGGAATGATGATTCAAGATCATATTCCATTACTTTATAACATGTCTGCTGAACGCTTTATTGAATACTTTGAGTTCCATACAAGCTGGAAACTTAAACAGAGAGAGGCTAAAAAACTAACGTTTGATGTATTTCTTGAAGAAAACCCAGCTCTTGCTACTCATCTTCATTATGATTTAGAAATGGATCAATGGTTTATACCGTCAACACGAGATGCTTTTCTAGGGATTCCTGAGATCATCAGCCATTACTTATTGATGTATAACCTTAGTATGATTGCCCGCTACGAAACAGAATGGTGGTACGAGCTGCTGTCTCAATACATTAGCGATGATTACGTCATGATTGAACGATACATGGAGATTGCAGAAGAGAAATTCCCAGCATACATCATGATGCTGTTAGAAGAAAACACAAAAAAGACCAGTTCCG
>NZ_LRMO01000007.1:0-98979 GCF_019266135.1 Bacillus sp. F2HM | reverse complement strand
TGTCCATGGCACTTGTTAGTTCTTTTGCATCAAGTATCTTGCCCAGAAGAAGTCACTCCCTCCATTATTGATCATAAAGTCTATTTTACCGTGACCTTCAAAACGGAAAAATGGGCTAAATGACACAAAAAATGGAATAGAATCTCTATTTAAAGGTCAAATAAAATAAGCTAGACAATGGACTTTGCTCTGTCTAGCCATACATTCGTTTTATTTATAATCATTGATTGGTCCTTTATCCATCAAAACATCAATTTCATTAGAAGACTTCATTTTTAATTTAGGTCTGCGCTCGGAATTTGGTTTGCTGTAAAGCTCTAGCGGACGGATGATCACACCATCATTTGTATTTTGAAGCATACCCGGCACACAAGAATAAATCCGATCATTATCATTCGCATGTTTGGCATGAATTGTCACAGATGTTCCTTGGTGATTATCGATACTCATAGATACCCTATATCTATAAAAGGAACCTGTTCCGTTTGATTGAGCAGAATAAACAACCGGAACGATAGCAAGGATATCGTCATTTAACCGTAATTTAATGACTTCTGTTTTCATCGATTCACGGTCTCTACCGACATCTCCCATATGCTCTACAGCCCCGTTACCGTAACTTTTGAGAGCAGGAACACCTTTTGCGCCAAACATGGCCACATCTATTTGTTTTCCTGACTTCGTATAGACCAATGCATAAATATCATAATCAGTTCCAGACTCCCAGGATACTGTAGCTGTAATCTCAGGCGTTTTTTCAATGATGATCGGTTTATGACCTTTGTCTAGATTAATTTTACCTTGAACTTTCTCTAAGCTAATAGGTGAAGCGACTTTCTCTTTAGCAGTTGACTTTATTGGAGCAGGCTCATCAATTAGTTTTTCAGAAGTCATTTGAGGAGGTGTAGAAACATCCTGTTCATCAGGTTCAACCTCTACCCCAAAAAGCTTGCATAGCCCTTCTAATCCAGAATCGAAGCCACGCCAGATGGATCGTGCTTTCGTTTCACCATTTCTGATATATAGCTCTACTACGACAATACCCTTTTCATTTGTAAAGCTTACTGGTGTAAGGTATAGTACCTCATCGCCTGTTTGAATTTCTGCTTGCAGATTCTTCACTTGAGAAAAACCAATTCCTTGATCCTCTGTTAGTGTAATCGCCACCTTTGTGATTCCAGCAGGCACTTTGCTCATATCAAAATTCAATTGATGCCTTTTCAACTGACCTGATATCTCTGCTGGTAAAAGTGTCGCGACACCCGTGGCACTCTCCGGCTGATTGTAAAAAATAATGCCATTATCTCCTTGAACTATATCTGAATCTGTTAAGAGAAACGCTGTTAAAGAAATATCAATTGCAGATGATACTTCATAACTGATGGATACTTGTCCCTTTGGAGAGTTTAGTACGGTATTGGCACCCATTTGCAGAGTTTGATTCATTTCAACAACTCCTATTCTTTATCTACCATTTATCGCTTTTATAGATCAATTATACCAAATGGTGTAATAGAGCCTATGAATATCTTTATCTCATTTTCAATCTCTGCAATGATATGAGACAATGCCAATTAAAAACAAACTACTCTCGAAAGGAGAATCATGATGTATAAAAAAATCATTCCTGCTGTTATGGTGATATTCGGCTTTTGGATTCTTCTTCAAATATCCTTGAACATTAAGATCTTTCTCAATCCAATGAACTATTTTGTCGCTATTACTCTCTTTTTTCTTTGTATTCAGGCATTAATAAAACATAAACAATAAAAGATCACTCAGGCACATACACTTTTTTCAAAGGTAATAAAGACCTTGTCTCTGTTGGCATGTCCTCATACCATTGTACAATAAGATTGACGAGTTCTTCTAAGTCCAATAGATGAACTTCATTATGCTTCGCAACAGCTTTTGCATGAGAAGTAAATCCGCCAGTAGAAACAAATAAACTATTTGCATTCATGGGGTTAGCTCCTAATAATTGTTGCACTTCTGGTGCACTGGCTGAAGCTTTTCGATGCTTGACTTGTACTTTAATAATAGGTTTTTCAAATCCAAATGCATCTTTATAAGCTAATACATCTACACCGCCGTCAGGACCTTTTGGACTCACACGAACATTGTATGACATAGCTTGCAGTAGGCCCCCGACTAAGTCTTGCATCTTCCACGGGTCCAATTTATCCACCTTATCTGCAATCATCACAGTTGCTTTGCTGACTAAATCTTCAATAATTTCATCTTCTTCGGTTTCATCTTCGGATGCTGATATAGAAGTAGGGTTTTTCAGTAGGTGTTCAATTTCTTCTCCCCAATCATCTACACGAAAAACAGTTGATATAGAACCGAGGCTGTTTTTGGCTGATTGGCTGAAAGAATCTCGTTTCACTGCGATTGGTTCCCAGTTGACTTGAATATGATTTGGATACATTTTATCCCCTGCTGCTTCATCAAAAAAATGTGGAGCAGTCACCGTACCAACCCGATATTCACGGCTTTCTTTTATGTATGTAATAATTCGATCTCCCTTTTGAATTTCTCTACTGAACCTCCATACCTGACTAACCCAGCTTCTTCTTGTAAACGGTTTGCTCTCGGCGAAGATAACATCAGCTCGGGCATTCATCTCTTGCTTTGTTTGATATTGTTTTGGATCACCTAATTTCGGCCAACCGATTGATGCTAAGCCTTTCTCTTCCCACATCGGAATTAAATCATTCTGGTCGCCTGCACGAACCATCCACCATTTTGTCATTTAAAATCTCTCCCTTTCCAACCTTTTCTTCTTACTAAATTATAAGACTTATATCTAGTGAACAAAAGGATATACACACCAATTTTTCTGAAAGAACGCAAAAACCCGCACAAGTATATACCACGCTCGTCCGGGCTCTATTTTCCTTTATTACACTTCTTCACCGTTCGTTGCGATGACGTTTTGATACCAAGTAAACGAATCTTTTTTGAGGCGCTTCATTGAGCCGTTTCCTTCGTTGTCGCGGTCAACGTAGATCATGCCGTAGCGTTTTTTCATTTCTCCTGTTGTGAATGACACGATATCAATGATGCCCCAAGGTGTGTAGCCAATAAGGTCGACACCGTCGTATTCAATGGCTTTTTTCAGTGCTTCGATATGCGAAGCGAGATATTGAATTCTTTCTGGATCGTGAATAGAACCGTCTTCTTCCACTTGATCTATTGCACCAAATCCATTCTCTACGATGAATAACGGGATTTGATAGCGATCGTAAAAACGATTCAATGTATATCTTAAGCCTGTCGGGTCAATGGACCAGCCCCAGTCACTTGATTTGATATAAGGGTTATCTACACCATGCGGCAGGGCTCCGTTGACAATGTCTCCGTTGTGATCAGACACCGTATCACTTTTAACCGTTGTCGACATGTAGTAGCTAAAGCCTAGATAATCCACTTTCCCTTTTCTTAAGCTTTCTTCATCGCCTTCTTCAAATGGAATGTGATAGCCTTCGCGTTCGAATTCTTTTAATGCATAGCTCGGATAGTAGCCGCGCACCTGTACATCTGGGAAGAAATAGCGCTGTCTCATATATTCCTCTGCCAGCATGACATCCTCAGGGTTTGAGGAATATGGATAGATTGGCACGTGAGACACCATCGCTCCAATTTGGAAAGCAGGATTGATTTCTTTTCCTTTGGCTACTGCCCATGCACTTGCAAGTAACTCATGGTGTCCTGCTTGATACATGACTTCTTTGGCATTTTCACCTTCTTTGACTGATACCCCTGAATTTGTCCAAAGGAATAGTGGGTTGTTGACATCCATTTTGTTATTGATTTCATTAAATGTCATCCAGTATGTGACCTTGTCCTTGTATCGATTGAAGCATACTTCTGCGAATTTCGCGAAATACTCAGCGACTTTTCGGCTGCGGAACCCGCCGTACTCTCTTGCTAAATGGAGCGGCATCTCAAAGTGGGACAGCGTAATCACAGGCTCAATGCCGTGCTTGAGCAGTTCATCAAATACATCATCATAGAATTGTAACCCTGCTTCATTCGGTTCTGCTTCATCTCCCTTAGGGAAAATCCGGCTCCAGCCGATCGATGTACGTAAGCATTTCAAACCCATTTCGGCAAACATCGCGATATCTTCCTTATATCGATGATAGAAATCGATTGCTTCATGATTCGGATAAAATTTATCTTCTTCTATCGTTTCAGTTATTTGTCTCGGTACTCCATGAGCACCTGCTGTCATCACATCTACAACACTTGGGCCTTTTCCAGCTTCGTTCCATCCACCTTCAAATTGATGTGCAGCTAATGCTCCGCCCCATAGAAAATCTTTTGGTAATGTCATTATTCATTCCTCCTATTTCACAATTGTGATCATGACGTCTGTTCGATTACTCGAGAATCACGTATAACTACACGCAATCCCAATTTTTTATTCAAGTGAATAATTTAATTATTATGGATAATGGACGAAAAAAGCCCCCTGAGACAATCAGAAGGTTTTCTTACTATTTACCTCTCAACCTTTATCATTCCCTTCTTCTTTCCTGAGAAGAAAGGTCTTCAATCGCCAAATCATTTCGATTACGCCGAAGCAGCACAATCCCTAATTCCGACTCAAGCAGACTGCGTCAGCCCAAGCTTCTTCCCGGCTTTTGTAAAACTGCCGCATTCGACGACTATTAGAAATACTTTGTATTGGAATGTGATCAGTGTGCTCACCTCACAAGCTCATATTAGATCTTGGCAAAATCTACTGTTAGATATTTCTTTGATTTTTCGATTTAAATGTTGTTCTATCATTTGAAAGCATGCCTGCTGAATCCATAAACGTTTAAATGTATAGAGCTGTTCTTTTTCATCACCATGCAAATCTTCATCCTTCTCCAACTGAAAATCTGTTAAATCCATTTTTTCATGAACGTGCATATAAGTATAAACATGAGCATTGTGAAAATCGTGCATATGCTCTACTAAAGATGAGATCGTGGTGATAAAATCATCAAATGTATCTTCTTCAAGCTTTTTTTTGAGATCCAGATTACTATGGACATCAATTGAAATGTAATTATCTCTTTCATCTAATTCTTCTCGGGTAGCTAGCGGGTTATCATGGGGCATTGCTTTTCTGTTTAAATCTGTAATGGAGAAATAAATAATGATTTCTTTTTTATCGAGAAATTCATACTCCCATAATTCTGCATCTCTTAATCTTATGATGCGAGTGAGGTTGTCCAATTTTTAAACCCTCCAATTAATTCGTCGTTGCCGACGACGAAGACCTAGACGCTGCTTCATCAGCTTTTACACAATCAATCGCAACAACGAGCGCAATCATCACAGGCTCCATTTCTTCTTTCAAAATATCAACCTTATAGCTGTCACCCCAAGTAAACCATTCCTTCTTCACCTGACCGATCACTTCGCCATTCTGCAGCACTTGGAAATTCATATCCCACCAGTTACCTTGCACTTCGATCCCAGCAGCATCAATTGAATATTTTGCTTTAAAAAACGTAAACTCTTTTTTAATCGTCAATACCTCTTGACCATCAACTTCTACTAAAAACTTCGGTAAAAAGGTAAACATTTTCTTCGTAATCACAGCGATTTCATCTCGTTCTGTATTCAAAATGGTAAACGTCTTCGGCATCTTCATAAAGCTGCCTTCGACCACATACACATCGTTCTCTTGCTGATCTTTGACGGTAAACCTGCCGCTCAGACTAAATACTTTTTGCTTCATGTAAAGCTGTTTCATATGTACCTCCCTCTACTCAAATGACAACTTCATTAAAGTTTATCATACAGAAAAAGACACAGGTAACCCAGCTGTAAATTTCTTCACCAAAAACTGTACCAAACTAATCGTTTTCCCCATTCATTTTCTTTTTAAAAGCAAAAATGGCGATAGCTACAATAATACCTGTATATCCTATCACCCACCAAAAATGCAGTAAAATTGATGCATAGTCTCCAGATAAGGCAGCTCTGCTAGCGTCTACTGCGTGAGCAAATGGTAGTGCGTATGCAATATTTTTGAACCAGCCTCCAACTAAATTCAAATCAAACCATGTACCACTTAACCATGCGCTCATATTCGTTAGTAGCGCTCCACAAATACCACCAACTTGCTTATCGTTAAATATACTCCCTACTAAGAGCCCTATGCCGATAAATAGTAAAGATGTTGGTAAAAGGACAAGAATAGATAACAAAACATTGGCATTAAAAGGTAAACCTAAGAAAAAAGCTGTGATAAAACTAATGATAACTTGAACAATCGCAATAGGTAGGAGTGGCACAATATACCCTACAATGTAGTCTGAGGCAGAAAGGGGTGTAGTAAACAATCTCATCAAGAATGAGGTACTTCGATCTTTAGCTATTAACATTCCAGCGAATAGTGAGATAAAAGAAAGACCAAAAACAGCTATGCCAGGAATAAGTTGATCAATAGCAAATACATCAGATGGAATATTCGTTTGAATAGCATGAAGCAATAATAAGATAACTAACGGAAAGCCTATACCAAAAGCTACGTTTAAAGGATCTCTTAAAATCTCTTTACAATTACGTGAAGCAAAAGCGAGTGATTTCATCTTACGACCTCCTCTTTAGCAGCTAATGACACAAACGCATCCTCAAGTGATTTGGTGTTGGTGCTTTCCTTCAATTCGGCTGCTGTTCCAACTGCCTTTAATTTTCCTTTCGCCATCGTGCCTATTCGATCCGAAAGGGCTTCTGCTTCCTCCATATAATGTGTCGTGAGAATGATGGTCATGCTCCCCTTTAATTTCTCAATAGCACTCCATAGCTCACGCCTTGCGATGACATCAAGACCAAGAGTAGGTTCATCAAGGAAAAGGATTTTGGGGTCTGTAATGAGTGCCATTGCAATACTGAGTCTTCTTTGCATCCCTCCGGATAGGGTTTTAGCCTTCATTTTAGATACTTCCGTCAGACTAAACGTACCGAGCATTTCTTCGACTTTTATATCGATCTTTGTTTTATGGAACCCGTATATTTGAGCGATTAATTCAAGATTCTCTTTCACGGATAAATTAGGAGCTACTGCCGTTTCCTGTGGTGAAACATTAATCTGTTCTTTTACTGCGTAGGGATTAGAAACAATACTGTTACCCAGAATCGACGCATCACCGGTTGTAGGGGTGCTAAGACAGGTCAACATCTTAATCGTTGTCGTTTTACCTGCACCATTCACTCCAAGTAACGTAAAAAGTTCGCCTTGTTCAATTGAAAGATTAAGAGAATCGACTGCAATCTTTTCTTCGAATTTCTTGGTTAGATTCTTTGTTTGAATCGCAATCATTCTTCATCCTCCTGACCTTCCTGTGCCTTATATATCTCGTCAGCAAACTGCAGGAAGTCCTCATTTCTTACAATGGCAATTCCTTGAGCTTCATCGCCCAACATCAACAAGCTGTCTCCAGGACAGATACTGAATACCTCCCTCGCTTTTTTAGGGATGACAATTTGCCCGCGTTCGCCAACCTTTACAAGTCCAAATATGTGTTTTCCTTTTGGTTTCACCCCTGCCATTTCTGTACCATCCAAATTATTCACGAGATCATCCAAAGCAATGCCATATAATTCAGCCAAAGCCTTGCAATTATTGATATCCGGCACAGTTTCCCCCGATTCCCATTTCGCAACAGCTTGCCTTGAAACACCAATTTTCTCAGCCACTTCTTCTTGTGTAAATCTGTGTATTTTTCGCATTTTTTTCAAATTCATATTGATCATACTTTTCACACCCTTCATCATTATTATATTAAATTTATTCCATTTATCTACCAACTAAACATGACATCAAAAGTTATCTTCAACTTACATTTGATTAAATGCCTAAGTTTAACAAAAAGCCCCTCAAACTTAGTGGAGGGGACTAGTTGTAGTATTTATAATCATGTTTTCTTCTGCTACAATACCTTCTGCTAAGGCTAAAAGGGAAAGAAGAGAGATTTTGTTGCTTAACTATAGCTGGCTTAGAAAATAGGTAATGTTATCAGTGAATAACCGGAATCACTTAATAACCATTTACAAAATAAGCAATCGTCTCTAATTCATCTTCTTTCAGTTCTCTGTTCACGTAATGTTGATATTCTTTCGTGATTTTCTGCTTATCTCCACCACATTGATCAGTGAATTTCGCTATCATCCGAAGTTTGTCTGTTTCCTGACGAAACTCCTCTTTTCTCCACGGTCTTTGGTGTGAAGGAATATACGTATCGGCATCAAAAGCTTCTAACTCATCTAAAAGACGCAATATTTCTTTCACTGTATAATGTACTCTCTCAGCATACATTTTCGGATAAATGCAATCACCAAGAAACAGGATTTTCTCTTCTTTCACATACACGATCACTGAATCAGCCGCATGATCGCCTCCAACATGCTGCACGATGCAAGTGACGCCGCCAAGATCAATATCTATCCGACGGTCAAACGTGACATCCGGTAAAGCCACCTGAATATCTCGATGACCCTGATATTCTTCCTTAATGGCCTTCGCGCAGAACTCAATCTCCGTTCCTTCCCTCACCCGCTCATCAATCGCCTCATCTGACCACGAAAACGGAACAAGCTTCTCCATTTCCTTTCTTGTCTTTGCAGAAGCAATCGAAAGCGAATCAGGCAGCGCAGGCAGACCAAAAATATGATCCCAATGCCAATGCGTGAGGACAACGAGATCGGGCTTGGTGTTCTCGTGTTTTAAAGTTCTTTGGATGAAATAGTTCGCATGATCTTCTGAGTTACCCGCATCGATCATTAATGTTTTGTTAGTGCCTGCGACCATACCTAGGATGGGGCGGTCGGTAAGTGATACCGGTGTGATGTACCAAAAACTCTGACCTATTTTTTTAATTGAGTGCAAAGGTGCTTCCTACTTTCTGTCATTATTTTTTAAATTGAATCACGTTTTTTCCCATCGTTCTACTGTTTAAGTATATCGAATTTCATTACTCGAAGTAGCACGCGAAGCCAATATTGTGACAATGATCGCTATTGCAACGCCTAAAGCACCTGCCCAAGTAACAGAAGATAGAGAAACCCTCTCTACAAAGATACCTCCAATAGCTGCACCTGCGGCCATCGCCAATTGCATCATTGACTGATTGAGACCTAATAGTATACCTGATGACTCTGGCTCCATTGTAGCTAAGTGATATTGTTGAGTCGGGCCAGAAGACCATGCAGCAAATGACCATAATATTAAAATGAGCAATACTCCAACATAAGAATGCGTAACTAGTGAGAGCAATATGAGCATGATGACATGTAATGTCATTCCACTAATCAGAGTAAAATTCACACCCCATCGATCGGTACTAAATCCACCAAACTTTGACCCAACTAGACTAGCAATCCCGAATACAAGGAGAACTCCACTCAGCAATTTGCTGCTTACACCTGATATATTTAAAAGGTAAGGGGATAGGTAGGTATAGGCAATTGAATAACCACCAAGCCAGAAAAAGGTGATGGCTAATCCCAACACTACTTTTGGTTTTTTAAAAAGAGCGAGTTGTTGAATTAAAGGTACAGGTTTATCCCCTTGGATTTTTGGAATCGTAAGAGAAATGATCACCATGGCTAATAATCCGAGTAAGGCTATTCCTCCAAATACAGCCTTCCAACTAAAGAAATCACTAGTCATTCTGCCAAGTGGGACTCCAATGATCAATGATGCTGTAAAGCCCATTACTACTGTAGCAATAGCGGTACCTTGCTTACCTTTTGGTGCAATTTTTTCAGCAATTGTTAATGCAGTAACTACGACCATCCCCGCTCCAAGAGCCATAATAATTCTTGACACAATAAATAATTGATACCCAGGGAGGACGAATGCAAGAATATTACCTAGAATAAAAACGCTAAGTGAAAATAACATTAACTTGCGTTTATTCATTCCCGATGTTAAAGCCATTAATACTGGGGTGAAGATGGCATACACAAGAGAAAAAATTGTAATTAACTGGCCGGCTGCAGCTATCGTAATCCCTAATGATTCAGAAATATTATCCAAAATACCAGAGATGATATACTCTGATGTACCAACTAAAAAACTGACAATAGCTAAAATGTAAATCTTTACAGTGTTTGACAATGTAGATCACTCCTTATATATAATACATTTACATATCTAGAATTGTTAATATGTATGGACAAAAAAACATATTACGATAAGTCGATTTGTTTTAATAAATGAAACTGAATTCTGATGTATGAATTCAGTTCATTTATTAAATATTTTTTTCTAGAATCTCAGAAATTTGTTTTATGGCATTTTCATCTCTTTTATAATACGTGTATTTACCTATACGCTCTGTCGTAATTAATCCAGCTCGTAGTAAAATTGAAAGGTATTGAGATGCGGTTGATTGCGTCATTTTCAATTTATCTGTTATTTGACTAACACATACCCCTGTAGTATTCATATCAATCCCTTCATGGGGTGTAAAATGACGATCAGGTTCCTTTAACCATTGTAAAATTTGCAATCTGGATTCATTGGATAAGGCTTTGAAAACTTCTATTGGCTCCATACACCCCATTATATCGATAAATAACGATATGTCAACATGTGTTGTTGGAGATTCCTTAAAAGTTTCTGTTTTACTATGTTATTCTCTCCGCTTTAGGCTTAATCGTGGTTTTTTACGGAGTGGTTATATCTATTCTGGTGCAATGGAGATGTTTGATGGTGCTTGTACAGCTAAATTTAGCCTTCTCATCCCTCACTAACTTATGATAAGGCCTACTTGGGGTTGTTTTTATTATCAATGCCAAAAATAAGTCTGTCACAATCCGTGATGCAAAAAAGTCCCGTTTGAGGGAAATCACTCAAATGAGACTTTTTTTAGTGATTATTTAATACCCATTTACAAAGTAAGCAAGGGGTTCTCCTTTCTATACTAACCCAATCAACCACTTCTCAACTATATTCCCTTCTAAAAAGACGAATAAAACGATTTTTAAAAATAGGAATGCTTCACAGGTTTGCTTGATGTTTTACTGCTTCTTTTTTTGATTGAATCTTCCATTATTGAAAGTTGTAAGTCGATAGAATTAGTCTTGTATTGAATTTTTTATATATTTTTTATACCATGAATTTTATTTTATAAATAGTTAGCTATATTACCTGTTTATACTATATATCATTGATATCAATATTACTTATCCCTTGTAATAAAACTTTTTTCATGATGTTGAATCTAATCATTCTATTTTGCAATTTATTTATACCTTCTGATACTGCGAGTTTATACGTATTTAGTATAATTTTTATTGTATCATTATTATCTACTTCTTCATTTCTATAATCTAAATACATTTTTACAAATTCAGTGAAATTCGATATAATATTATCGGATATTTCAATTTCATTCCTTTCAAAGTGATCTATAACTGTAAACATGGTATATAGTTGTGATTTCTTTTGAATAAATCCTATAGTCTTATCATTAATAAATTTATCAAGAGAGTCAATCCATGATAAAATTCTGATTTTATCAGTATCTCTTTCTTCATAAACATCTTTATAGTCATCATAAGCATTATTAAGAGGCCTTTGAGTTGTCTGGTTTATAATACCATCACGTGCGAGTAATATTAACGAAGCACAAAATTCAATATCTTTCATTCTTTTAATATCTCCTGCATTGAATAAGTTATTATTAGACCAAAATTCATTTTCTGAAAGTTCAATAGCTAATTCCGCGAATAAACCGTTAGATGTACTATGTCTTTTCTCTTGTGCTCTTAAATTATAATCAGTTAAATTTAATCTGTAAAATATACTTTTTATAGTTTCAACATTATCTACTTCTGAAAGTTGAACAACAGGTATATTGTAAGACCAAATATTAACCTTTTCTTCTTTAGTCAATTCATCAAATTTTTTATTTGCATAACTCCCAGTTATATCAGGCTGAGTAAGACTTGATTTAAGTAAGGAAAATTCACCTTCAATAAATTCTACTATTGCATTTACTCTTTGTTGACCATCAACAATATGAGTAATAGTTTGTCCAGTAGTTGGATTGGTTTCAGCATCCCATAAATATAATGAAGGTACGATATATCCAATTAATATTGTTTCTATTAATCTTATTTTATCAGTCTCATTCCAAACCTTTCTTCGTTGATATGATTCATCTACAACAAGAACCCCTGCTGTAAATTTGTCATACAGATCTTTCACCTTCACAATATGAAAATTTTTTGAAATCATTTACTTACCTCCTCCATTATTGCCTTTTTCAATTTATTGATACCTTTAACATGATATTCTTCAAGATCTTCCCATGATCTATATATTCTAAAATTAATTGGATGACGGAATTTTGCTTTTTCCTTTAACTCCCTTTTTGTTGCTCTTATTCTTTCATTCCAAACCTTTCTTATTGAAGGTATATTTTCTAACGTGTTTTTAGATATAAATCCATTAAATATCCCTGATGATATTTCTTTGTAGTAATGGGAATATCTGACACTAATTTCTTCTCTTGCTAGATCCCAATATTCAAAAAAATATTTTTCAGAAACTATTGCTATATCAATATCCGATTCGGTTTCTTCATTACTATCAAACTTTCTTAATGCTTTTTGTGGCGAAAAACTAAAGCCAGTTTTCCCACTACCAACAATTAATATATTTTTCATGCTTATAGATAAATTTTTTGAGATTATTTCATTCATTAAATCAAGATTATTCATAAATTCACTATGATTTAGATTCAAATGGCAAGTGAAGTACCAAATATCTGTATTAAACAAATATTTTTTTACAATAGTGATCTCATCTAAATTTTCAAGGTCAAACTTTATTTTTTCTTCAGATGTCATAATACCACCTCTAACTATACAAGTACTGTTTTAAAAAGTAATTTAGGTTACTTGCCAACAAATTTGCCATTCTAACTGGTACACCATTTCCTATAGCCTTAAATTTTACTGTCAATGATATATCTTCATTTATTATAAAGTTATCAGGTACTGTTTGTAACCTAAGTGCCTCTCGAACTGATAATCTCCTCTCAAGGGTGGGGTGAAGATGTACTTCATTATTTCCATATGCAATAGTAGGGCTATATCTCCATCTGTGTAACCTTTTAAAGCTTTTTCTTTTATCGTCTCCTTCTTCTATAAAACTAAATTTTGACGATTTTGGATTGAAAAATTCATTAGAGTTTGGAATATTGCTCAAATCATTATCCAGTAGGTATGTACCTACCATTAATTCCTGAGGAATCGAGTTAGGCTTTTCAACATTCATACCAAATTCGTTTGTAGTCGGCCAATTATACCTGTATTTTGAATTATGATATTTCTCATAATATGGCCAATAGAACCAGCCTCGTTCTCCAGAAAATTTGGCTTTAAAAACTTTTTCATATATTGAATTTGTTACTCCCAGTATGAATATTCTTTCTCTATCTTGTGGCACCCCTAGATCAAGGGAATTTAATATTTTAAAATCTATAGCATATCCATTAGTCTCTAATAAAGAGATCATTCTATCAAAAAATTCCCTATGTTTCTTAGTTTTTACAAGACCTTTGACATTTTCAATAACAAAAAAGCTTGGTCTAGTATTACAAATTAAATTTACAAATGTCTCCGTTAATTTCCCATTTTCACCTTGATGCCCCTTATTTTTTCCACCTACAGAGAAATCTGGACAAGGTGGCCCTCCAATAATCCCCCATAATTGATTATGATTCTTGATCTGAACCATTTCTCTAATGTCCTCAGCAGAAATATTTTCTATAGATTCATTGCTAGTAATAGACACTTCTTTATCTAAACATGAGCTCATTCCGGAATTATATATTCTTGATATTTCCTTTGAAATTTCATTTGTAAAAGTAATGTCAAAACCAGAAAAGGAGAACCCCAAATCTAAAAATCCTGCACCTGAAAAAAATGAATATATTGGAATACTCTTCATAACACTACTCCAGTCTGTTTATAAATCTATATTGAAGTTATAAACCTCCACTTACTTTAATCATTTATAACCCCTCAAACTTTATATTTTATATTAAAATGCTATAATTGTCGAAGTTAATTAAAGATAAGTAGTGTTAAAGGTCTCCTTTACATTCTTCTATTCCACTTACGCAAAATCCCATCAAATTTTTCTTTATTATGTACTTATAAGTGAACAAAAAGACTCTCTTAAACTCTTAAAAATCATTTATATATAAAACTCACTTATGATAAGGCTCCCCCCGCACAATCCGAAACGCCCGATAAATCTGCTCCACCAACACCAATCTCATCAACTGATGCGGAAACGTCATTTTCGAAAATGACAGTTTCTCATTCGCACGCTGCATGACAGCGTCGCTTAAGCCAAGGGATCCGCCTATGACGAAACATACTTTGCTTTTTCCGTATGTTGCCAGCTTATCTATTGTATCGGCTAATTCTTCGGAAGTTTTCATCTTTCCTTCGATGGCGAGGGCGATGACGTGGGCGTCTGGGTTGATTTTGCTTAGGATGCGTTCGCCTTCTTTGTCTTTGATGATTTTCATGTCTTGATCGCTGAGATTCTCGGGTGCTTTTTCGTCCGCAAGCTCAATGATTTCAATTTTCGCATAGGCTTGTAATCGTTTTGTGTATTCGGCTATGCCTTGCTTTAAATATTTCTCTTTTAATTTTCCTACTGTGATAATTGATATATTCACAGGTCATCCCCACCTTAAGAACAAGTTATTCATATAAGTTATCAACAATTGTGGATAAAATTTGTGTATTTTGTGTCCGATCATTCGTTCCCCACTATATATATTGCAGGTTCATCGCACAATTCACAGGTTGTGGATAAACTGTGTGTATGTTCGATTTTTCTGAATTCTGGCGGCGTTTCGTGATCATCTATGTACATGTCTAATACGGTTTCTATGTGTTCTGCACAAGCATAAAGTGATTTGTTCATAAGTTTCTAATTCCTCCAATATGTTGTTTCATTATTCACAAGTGTTTCGCTCATTGTTCAATATAACCGATTTATTCACATGTTAATAGTCTTTTACCATTTTCCACACCTTTTATCCACAAACCAAACAAAAAAGCCTCCACTCCTGTGAAGGCTTCCTTCTATCAAAACGGATTATAAAATCTCGTTCCTCTAACAAATGTAATCACTAACGAAACAATCAGTACCACACCAACAAATATGAACGCCACATAATCTGCTTTTTGAAAGTCTTTCGCCGTAAACCATGTTCTCTTTTTATGCTTCCCAAACCCCCGCAGCTCCATCGCATTGCTGATCGTCTCTATCCGCTCTAGGCTGGAAAAAATCAGCGGCATCACAATCGACAGCGCATTTTTGATTCGTTTTCCCAGCTTTTCATTCTTCGATAAATCAATCCCTCTTGCTTGCTGAGAAATGGCGATCGTTCGAAAATCCCGCTGAATGTCCGGAATATAGCGCAGAGCAATCGCTACAGCATACGAAATCCGGTAGCTGACACCGATTCGGCTGAGAGATGAGGCGAATTCACTTGGATTTGTTGTCACAATAAATAAAAGCGCTGCTGGCATCACGGTCACATATTTTAGCGTAATGTTCAATTGATAGAAAAGCTGTTCAAGTGTGACATTGTACCAGCCGGCAATATGAAATAGCTCGTGCTTTGCTCCGTAGATGGCGACACCTTGCTGGGGCGCAAAGATATAAATGGCGATGTTATTGATCACTAGGAAAATCGCCAGGACGATCACCACGAAGGAAATATCACGAAATCGTACGTTCGACATCTGAAAGAATACGATACTGGCGGCTAACATAAAGACTAAAACGCCTGTATCATACGTGAGCATCGCTGCGGATGACCAGAGGATAAAGCAAATGAGTTTGGTTGCACCTGTCAGCCGGTGAATCGGTGACGGGCGATCGATATAGGACAGCATGTCTACAGCCATGTCATTCGTTCCTTTCTGTCAACCTCAATGAAGCGTTCCACGAGTTCATTTGGATTCGGCCAATCTGCTTTCAGCGCCAGTTCATACAACGACGTTTCCTTTAAACTCGCCTTTTGGACAAGCAGTTGATTTGTCAGTACTTTGGCTGGTGTATCATCTGCGATTTTTTCTCCATCTGAAATGACAATGGTTCTTGTTGTGTATTCGAGCATCAAGTGCATATCATGGGTGATCATGAAGATCGTGACTCCCTGTTGATTTAATTGCTCTAAAAACGTCATCATCTCTGTGTAATGTTTAAAGTCCTGTCCTGCGGTTGGTTCGTCTAGGATGAGGATTTCTGGTTCTAATACAAGAATTGATGCGATGGTGACGCGTTTTTTCTGTCCAAAGCTAAGGGCTGAGACCGGCCAGTTCCGAAATGGATACAGTCCACACACTTTCAGAACCCGCTCCACACGCTCCTTGATCTCGTCTTCCTTTACGCCTCTTAAAACGAGACCGAGTGCCACCTCATCAAAAATCATTTGTTTTGAAATCATTTGATTTGGGTTTTGCATAACAATACCGATTCGTTCGGAGCGCTGTTTGATCGTATCTTCTGTGATGTCATCACCATTTAAAAGAATGGACCCTTTCGTTGGTTTTTCAAATGCACAGAGCACCTTAGATAATGTCGTCTTGCCTGCGCCATTGGCTCCTGCGATGCTGATCATTTCTCCTTTTTTGACGGTAAAAGAGATGTTGCTCAGCGTGTTTGGTCTTGTTGGATAATCAAAACTCAGCTCGCGCACTTCTAGTAAATCCTGTGCTGCAATCTGTTCTACTGATGGCTCAGATGCTTCCATCCACTGTTCGATTTTCTCTTTTGCCTCATCATCTAAGGTGAGACGCTGTAAATCAGCGATCTGATCTCCTGTTTCAACCGGAATACCTGCATATTTCATCGCTTTCACATATAAAGGCTCACGCAAATACGCCGCTTCTAATACGTTTGAGGCGAGCAATTCATCTGGTGTCATATCCGCTGCAATCGTTCCTTCATTGACAACGATAATGCGGTCCACATGACGGAAGAGGACGTCCTCTAATCGGTGCTCAACCATCACAATGGTTTTTTTCGTTTGTTTTTGCAGCCGGTCAATGAGGTCGATGACTTCTTTACCTGTTGCGGGATCAAGGCTTGCAAGTGGTTCATCAAACAGTAAAATGTCGACATCATTGACAAGTACGCCAGCAATGGCGACACGTTGTTTTTGTCCGCCTGACAGCTCATGCACGGAAGATGCCAGCTTGCCGTCTACCTCTGTTAATCTAGCTGCTTCCTTAACACGTGTTTTCATTTCTTCGCGTGTGACTTGATCATTTTCAAGCGTGAACGCGATATCTTCTCCAACGGTCAGCCCGATGAATTGTCCATCAGGGTCCTGAAGCACCGTTCCGACAAGCTGTGAGAGGGAGAAAATGTTTTCTTTCTCTGCATTTTTCCCGCCGATGTGAAGACTTCCTTCCATAGAACCTTTATAAGACGCAGGAACTAGCCCATTGATACAATGGGCTAGTGTGCTTTTTCCCGATCCAGACGGGCCTGCGATGAGAACTTTTTCTCCTTCATAGATCGTCAGGTTGATATTCTTTAATGTTGGTTCTGCCTGACTGCGATACTTGAATCCGAAATGTTCGAATTGAATCATCGGTTTCTTCATTTATGTGTTCCACCTTGCTTCATGATGTTTCTTTCGATAGACTGCCGCTTTTGCTTCTCGTTTTCGCATAAGCTGCAATGATGATGGTCCCTAGTACACCGACTGTGATGATGTTTGAAATCCCTGCCACGATGCCTTGAACAAACACTTTGTTCGCAGGTTCTGCATAGATCACAATGTCGAGTACAGGAGCAATGATAAACCAGCCTAATGCCTGTGCACCTGCTTGTACGGCGTTAAAGAGCGTGATTTTCTTCCAGCCGAAGTCTCCCTCTTCTACTTTTAAACGGTTAGAAATAAAGCCGATCAATAAACCAACGACACCCGATACAATAATCCAGCTCCACCAAGGGCCAAATGTGGTCGCATCTTTAATGAGATGGCCAATAAAACCAATCAGCGCGCCTGCAACAGGACCAAATAGCACGGCCATTAATGCAAGGAATGCGTATGAGGTTTCAATTTGTGTATTCGGAATACCAGTTGGAATAGAGACGAATCGTCCTAAAATGACAAAGACGGCTGCGCCAATGCCAATGGCAACGACAGTTTTCGTTGAAAGTTGTTTTCCTGCCATGATGTATCCTCCTCTTATTCGTATATAATGCGCGGAGCTTTGCGAATCGAAAGGCGCCAGCCTGTGCCTGTGCCGATGTTATAAGCCTTTGCAAATGACCCTTGATTGATCGCCACGCCTAAATGGTCGAGTGAATTGACATATACGAGTGGTTCGCCTACTTTTAAGTCGGCAAAAGATCGTCCATAGGTCATGATATTTTTATACACATTTTTCGGCCCGTTGGCAATGGTAACTTCTATTGCATCCCCATAATTAATTGAAAGCTGTTCAAATAGCGTGTGATGAATGTTTGTCCATAGGTTTCCGAATCTCACATCTAAAATATCAATCGTCCCTGTGATCACATCTTCTTCGGCATAAGCCTGTACGACTGGGAGATGGATAATATCATCAATATTTGCCTTTGGCCCAACCTCTTCAAAAGAAATCACACCTGATGCAATTCTCGCCCCTGTATAAGCGTAAATGTCCCTCCCATGGAATGTATGTGATTTTCCCGACTTTGGCAGTCGGTTAATGGTTTCATCTAAGTAACGGGCTTCCACAATGCCAATATCCTGGGCAACGTGCGTCAGTGTCCCGTTATCTGGGGTAATGATATAATGTGAGCTTGTCGTTTTGACGACAAGACTTTTTCTCTCGGATCCAACGCCCGGGTCAACGACAGAAACGAATACCGTCTCTTCCGGCCAGTATGTGACGGTTTGAAGCAGGCGATAAGAAGCCTCCCAAATGTCATACTGCGGAATATTGTGTGTTAAATCAAAAATGCGGATGCTGCTGCTGACCGTATTTGCCACTCCGTACATTGCACTGACAGCTCCATCATCAATGCCGAAATCTGATTGTAAAACCAATGCATGTTCACTCATGTCAATCTCCCTTTCATTTGAAAAAATGGATGTGGTGTTTCACGTGGAACATTTGAACAATTGTATGAAAAAAAGTGGACAATAAAAAATACCCCATCCTTATCTTTGAATCATAAGGACGAGGTATTTGTCTCGTGGTACCACCTTTATTTACTGTTTGCTCGCGCTAAACAGCCTCTACAAGTACAAAGCTCCAATCTGGCTCATATACTGTGGTTTTGATAACGAGTACCAACTCTCGTCGTCACCTACTAATATCATAGATATGTTCAGCACGAGGCTCAGAGACCATTTTTCGAATCATTATTTTTGCTTCTTTTCAGCTGCCGAAGCTCTCTGTGGAAAAATTGATGATTGTACTTTCTCTCGTCATTGCCTGTATAGTTATCTTGAATTAAAGCTATCATACATGATGTTTTTTGATAAATCAAGATATTTTTCTGAACATTTTTAAAAATGAGTCAACTGGTGCTGGAAGAGTCTTCTTTTTATGAAATTTAAACAAATGTTAAAGAGCGAGATATGGTGTCTTTCTTTTCTAGGGGTATAATAAAGGTGAAGGGAGGTACAGCGTGTGTGGACCATCTGTATGAATGAGTTTAAGCAGCTCTTCAAAAGCACAAAATCTATTTTAACAATTGTTATTATTTTCATTTTATCTACTTTTGTTTCAAGTCTTCCGTTTATCGCTGCTCATCAGGAAAAATGGGAACTGGCAAAGGATCCTTATTCTATTGGGAATGAACTGGTGATGTCTTTATTTGGTTTCTTCCTTATTTTTTTGTTGTCTCATGATATTTTGAGCCGCGAAATTCATTTGAAAACCATTCGTTTTCTCGTCAGTAAAACAACCCGTTTGAACATTATCATCGGGAAATATCTTGGACTGATGCTGTTTTGGCTTAGCTGTATTATGACGACATATGTCCTGAATATGGTGATTTCACACCGTTTTCTGTTCTCAGATGCCTTAAAAATCTTAACCTTTATCAGTGTCGGTATCTCATGTGCTTTATTTTTGTCCATGCTCTTTCCAACACCGCAGAAATCAATGTTTGTCGGCATGTTATTTTCCTTTCTTTTCCCAATCGTCAGTATGATTTCTGTTCTTTCTTCAGAACGAATGATTCATTGGTTCCAATATATGACGCCTTATTATTATGCGCGCTGGAGTGAACCGCTGACCTATGTCCTAATGAACACGGCATTGACCGTTATCTTACTCATTGGAACTGCACTGCTGTTTCAAAGGAGGGATGTGTAGATGCTTCATACAAAAGGTCTTACAAAAAAATATCGTACAAAAGTCGCAATAGACCATATTAATCTTGATGTCAATCAAGGCGATATCTTCGGCCTCATTGGACCAAAGGGATCTGGTAAGACGACCTTTTTCAATATCATTACCGGCATCTCCCGCCCTACCTCTGGTACGTTTACAGTGATGAATAAGCCTTCGCTAAAAAAAGTGAGACAGCATATCGGTGTTCTGCCAGAATATACGGATTTATATGAAGGTCTTACGGCTCTTGAGCATATTGCCTATTTATCAAAAATCACCGGAACACGCCAGAAAACAAGTGATTATGAAGAACTGCTCGAATTTGTCGGTTTACATCATGATCATCAGGAGAAGGTCGGTGCCTTCACACCTGGTATGAAAAAGCGGCTTGGAATGGCGCAGGCCATCGCCCATCAGCCGGAATTTATTTTACTCGACGAACCTTTTGCCGATATTGATGCAGATTCGATCTTGCACATCCAGCGGGTCATTGAAACATTAAAGGATGAAGGGAAAACCGTCTTTTTAACTGCTGACCGCCCAAGGTTCACCAATAGTATTTGTACCAAAACGGCGTTCATTTCTGAAGGAAAATTAGTGTCCCCACATACTCATCCTCAAGAGAAAACCATCACATCCTCAAACATACGTGCAACCTTCAAGCATGCATGGATTGATGATGAGGTGAAACCTGTTCTCACGCAGTACCTACAAACTGTCGGAACAGATCTTGTGATCAGTGATGACGAGACCTCATTGTTAATTCGTTCAGAAGCTCAAGTTCCAGCGATCATTCGCGCTTTCGTGAAGTGTAAAGTCGATTTATACAGAGTCACGGCTCAGGATGCCATGATGTCCTCATAAAAAAGTACCGTACGCTTTCTGCACGGTACTTCTTCTTTTTTTATAAAGGTTTACTCATATAGATACCGGTTTCTGCAAATCCTGTTTTCTCGTACAGCGAACGGGCGATTTGATTGTGAGCAAAGACATGGAGCGAGAGTTTTTGCACACCTAATGACTTTGCCTGCTCCTCTAATGCAGCAATGGCCTGCTTTGCAAAGCCTTTTCCTCGATAAGCTTCAAACAAAATAAAGTTATAAATAAATCCTTCGTGCTGCGGGTGATTCGGGTCATAGCAAAGCCAAACCCAGCCAATCGCTTCATCTCCATTTAAGAAATTCCACAGCTCATGATGCTCTGTCTGAAGTCCTTCTGGAAGAAGCCTGTCAAATTGTTCTTCTGCGTTCGCAAGTGATTCTTCCTTCTTCCATGTTCCTGCGAGTACCTTTTCTTCCGCGTACCGCTGAATGGCCTTCTCCATCAATACATCGTAATCGGTTTGTGACATCCGTTGTAGTGTAACCAATCGTACAACCCCCTTTTCTTCATCATATGTCAGTCATGCCAAAAAAACCAGTCCCTTACTGGAACTGGTTAGCCGCCATATTGGTCGGTTTGAGAAAGTTTGATCTCTGCTGATTTTTTCTTCCCGCTTCGGTAAAACTGCACCTTTACCTTGTCGCCGACCTTCCTTTGATATAAGTACTTACGAAGATCCACGATATTCTGTACACTCTTGCCATCAAAAGAGGTCACGACATCCAGCTCTTTTAGTCCCGCTTTTCCTGCTGGAGATAACGGCTCAACACTCATGACAACAACACCAGATGTAACCTTAGATGGCAGTTTCAACGTTTCCTGCCAGTGGTAGCTCGCAATATCCGCTAATGATTTCATGCCGACACCAAGATACGGACGCTTTACCTCTCCGTAGCGCTCTAAATCCTCTATGACAGGAATGACCAGATTCGCTGGAATAGACAGCCCGATTCCTTCTACCTCTGATTCAGCAATCTTCATTGAGTTGATGCCGATCACCTTTCCGTCCATATTGATCAAGGCACCACCGCTGTTTCCAGGGTTGATAGCGGCATCTGTTTGCAGTACCTCTGCATTCCAATCCGTCTGTCCGTCTCCATTTGAGTCAACAGGGATCGCTCGCTCTGTGCCTGAAATGACTCCTTGTGTGACAGACCCTGCGAATTCAAGCCCTAATGGATTTCCAATGGCGATGACTGGCTCACCCGGCTTCACATGATCTGAGTTACCGAAGGCTGCCGTTTTCTTGATTTTATCACTTTTGACAGTGAGAACAGCTAAATCCATAAGCTGATCGCTGCCGACAAGATTGGCACCAATTCTTGTCCCGTCATGGAGGCTCACTTCAAGCTGGTTGGCGCCTTTAATGACGTGATGGTTTGTGACAATATAAAACGTGTCACCCTTTTTTTTATAAATCACACCTGACCCGCTGCCTGCTTCTCCGCCTTCCTCCCAAAAGCTCGACTTTTGGATATTAATGACGCCGACCACCGTATCTGACATATTAGACACCACTTTTGTGACAGCATCATTGACGTTCACATTCACCGTCTTTAAAGGACCCTGTGATGCTTGTCCATCACCGTTCTGCTGCCATCCAAAGGGACTGCCGCTCTGTCCAGATACATAGGGGAAAAAGAATCCCATTAAAAAAGCTCCTACCAATACACCGATCAAACCAGAAAGAAAATATCCTTTTCTGCTTCGTCTCGGCTTCCACTCTACATCGCGATAATCCACTATGTTTCCTTCCTTTCAGTGAATAGATGATGTATATAGTGTTGGTAAGAAGCTCTTATCTTAATCATACGATTGTAAAAATCATACGGCGCAAAGCGGGGTTGCTTTTTTCGGGTCCGTATCAAATAAATCAAAGCCGTCCCCCACAACAAAGCCCTTCATTTCAAGCGTCTGCTGGACTGCCATACGGGCTAAATCCTTCATGTTGTTGTCTTGACTCAAGTGAGCCAAATAAATGCGTGAGGTGGCATCTCCAATGACATCAGTCATCGCAAGAGCAGCATCTTCATTTGATACATGTCCGACATCGCTCAGAATTCTGCGCTTAATGCTCCATGGGTATCGGCCCATTTGCAGCATCCCGACATCATGATTGCTCTCAAACACAAACGTATTGGCTGACTTAATAATGCCTTTCATGCGGTCACTCACATAGCCTGTATCTGTCATGAGGGCAAGTTTGCGCCCTCCATAATGGAACACGTAAAACATAGGCTCTGCCGCATCATGAGAGACGCCAAATGACTCGACATCAAGACCGCCAAAGGATTGAACGGTCTCCATATCAAAATGGAATTTCTGCTCTGTGTCAATCTTTCCGATATGAGACTCCATTGCCTTCCATGTTTTCGCATTTGCATAGACAGGAAGCTTGTACTTTCTTGCCATGACCCCAAGCCCTTTAATATGATCGGAGTGCTCGTGTGTCACAAAAATGCCGTCCAAGTCTTCAGGCTTGCGGTCGATTTGGCCAAGCAGCTCGACCATCTGTTTGCCGCTTAAACCAGCATCCACCAAAAAGGCATGCTCGTCTGTTTCTAAATAAAAAGCGTTCCCCGTACTTCCGCTCGCTAGTACACTGAACTGCAAGCTCATGTTCTCTCACTCCATTGAAGATTTGTCATCTTTCTCTATATGATCAAGTGTTGAGCCATCAATGGCATTGATCAAATATTCTTCTTCTGTCTTTTTCTTTGAACCTGCTGATACGCCTTCAAGCTCCACCCGCCATACAGGAACCATGACTTGCGTGCTTGCCCCAGGGTATTGCGTATAGTAGCCAAGCTCTACCTTTTTCACGGTCGTATTTTGACTCAGCATATTTTGCGTATATAAGTCCTTCACTGTTTCAAGTGCTGGGACAAGGGTTTCTTTTCTCACTTCATTAATCGATGTCACCATCGATTGCTGATAAGAGACGACTTCGTTTTGATCGTTGAGATTTAAGGTGATTTGCCCGATGGTTTCGGTGTCATCAAGGCCTTCTTGGAAGATGTATTTCCCTTTATACGTTTGGAAAAAGACGATTTTCCCTGTCTCCTCATCTATATTCCACAGCTTATAATTCTTCCCATCCAGCAAACGCTGGTTCACAAGGTTCGTCGCCGCTGTTTTGATATCCTTTTTCGGCAAGGCAACTGGTTTGTTGAAGGTCATTTCAAGCAGCGTGACAGGATCATCTTTGTCTGTTTTCGGGAATGTGCTTTTCGCCTTTTGATCAGCTAATCCGTCGACATCCTTTTTCGTATATTGCTTCTTTTCAGCTGTAATGCGGTATCCAATCTTCGCTTCATCTGATAGATTGCCATATTTGATCCCGTCTGCCTTCATTTCTTCCAGCGTATCCGTTTTTTCGATAATCGCAAAATGATCGGTTGACCGTTTTTCAAAGTATTGAAAACCTAGAAAGATATCGAGAACGAGAAAGGCTAGGATAAAGATCGTTTTGGTCTTATTCCACTCCATGATTCTCGCTCCCCTCTGTCAAAAGATCATTCGATAGAATCACGGTTTTGCCGTTATATTTCATACACCATACAGGCTCCAGCCAGACAAACATTGCTTGATCTTGATCTGATGCAGTTGAAACAGCTTGATATGCAGGGAAAATCTGTTCAATTTTCTCCAGGTCATCATATTTCGTCTGCTTGATGATCAAGTCCTTCAGCTCTGTCCCATTCATCAGCTTGACCTGTTCACTTTGACTCGCTTTATTGCCAAGAATATAGTTTGGGCGCTTGTAATTCAAAATGTCATCATTCGCCCATTGGACTTCAAGGGAGGTCATCCCAAATGGATGCTTTGTACTGTTCACAATCGGCAGACCGTCCATAAACATATTAAAGGACAGCTGCTGGTTGCTGTTGATGCCAAAATATTGATAGTCATCAGTAAAGCTTCCCGTATCATTGAAATATTTCACGCTTCGCTTAATCAAATCCCCCGTTTGGAAAACAGTGCTGGAATTGATATTGCGGTGCTGATATTGAATGCGGTGGTCTTTTTGATTGGCTTCAAGGCGGCTTGTGCCATCTGTGTACACCGTCCGGTTTAAATTAGATTCCTCACCGACAAGGCTCGGGTCCGTAAACAAAGCGTCTTTGAATTTGTTTGTCTTAATCGTTTCGATAAAGAACATTTTCGATTCAAGCTGCTTTTGCTTTCTCGGAAGAAGGAAATCTCGTTTAGAATTCGTCGAGAATGTATAAAGATCATAGCGCGGCATCTCGTTTTGAGCGGCTGCGATACTGTCCATCAGATTACGGTAGTTGGCGGACTCAATTGTCAGCTCAAGCACCGTTTCCTTGCTGTATGAGACCAAATACACTTTTTTATTGGCCTTATCCTGCTGGGCGAACGGCACAATCATCCGATCAAACGAGTTGTATTCAATGGACTTGTTCGGCCATTTAAAGAGCGCTTGGAAAATATCAATCGGAATCGGATCATTGAACACAAGATCCAATGTCTTCCCTTGTCCTTCGCGTCCATAGAAGAAATTCTTAAATTTCTGCTCGGAATATTGATCTGACACATCATTAATCTCTTTGACATCCCAAAGGCTCACATCATTCCAAAAGTTTTGAAAGAGTTCCTTTTGATCCACTTTAAAATGCTCTCCATTTGAATGAATGAACATCTCGCGTGGCTTCACGACATCAATGAGACTTCTAGGCTCGTCGCTTGAAATCTTCTTCGTTTCCACGACCTTTGTGCCGGTATCTGCCTGATCCTGCATGACGGGCTGGAACATCCAGATGTTCCACGTAAATACAAGACTGATCGCAATTAGGATTGTCAATATTATGGTTTTAAAGGTCTCACGCTTCATCCCAATCATCCTCTTGTTCTTCATTGTACGGAAGGGTAAAGGTCACCGTTGTCCCTTTTCCTTCAATGCTGTCAGCCCAAATATCTCCGCCATGAGCTTGAACCATTTCTTTTGCAATCGCAAGACCGAGGCCGGTTCCGCCGAGCTTTCTTGTTCTTGCTTTATCTACCCGATAAAAACGTTCAAAGATTTTATCCATATCCTTCTTCGGAATACCGATTCCTTCATCTTTGACGCTGAATAACACAAGGCCTTTCTCTTCATCCAGATCAACGGTAAACGTGATGTGTCCACCCTCTGGTGAGTATTTCATGGCATTGGAAATGATATTATCGAGCACCTGTGTAATTTTATCTTGATCGATTTCTACATATACTTCACGCTGCGGCAGGTTGCGGATAAAATCGACATGCTGCTCCTTCGTCATTTCAAAACGATCAATGACGAGCGAGATAAACCTGATAAAGTTCGTCCACTCACGGTTGAATTGATAATCCTTGCTGTCGAACTTAGACAGCTGCAACAGGTCATTGACAAGCCGGATCATGCGCTCAGTTTCATTTTGCGTGACACTGAGGAATCTTGGCGCAAGCTCTTTATCACCAATCGCACCTTCAGCCAGTGCCTCAAGATAGCTTCGCATCGTCGTCAGCGGTGTGCGCAGCTCATGCGATACGTTCGCTACGAATTCACGACGTTCAGCATCAATTTTCTCCTGCTCTGTGACGTCATAAATGACCGCAATTAAGCCATCAATTTTCCCATGCTCTTTCTGAATGACGGAGAAATTAACACGCAATACAGACAGCTGATCTTCGCGCTCAATTTCGATCAGCATGGAATCTTGATTTTCGACTAAATCTTCAAATGTATGAGTTTCCTCTAAGCCAAGTAAAGACGTGATCGGCATCTCTAGTGCTGTTTCACGTGAAACATTTAACAGTTCTAATGCAGGGCTGTTTAATAGAATAATTGCACCGTTTTGATTCGTTGCGATGACACCGTCCGTCATATAGGCAATAACAGAAGAAAGCTTTTTCCGCTCCCCCTCCGTCATCAGCTGAGCTTCCTCCAGCTCTCTCGTCAGATGGTTAAAGGTTGTCGCAAGCTGGCCAATCTCGTCATGTCCATACTTCCGGACCTTTCTGGAGAAGTTCCCTTTGGCAAGCTCGATCGCCTGCTTTCTCATATCTGAAATAGGATGAGTGATCGTTCTAAAGATGAAGATACCAAGTAGAGCAGTCGTCCCAAGTGCAATCAGTGTCCCAGTCGCTAAAATGGTGTTAATGGTTCGCATTTGGTTAAAAACACTTTCCATTGAAGACACAACATAAATCACACCAACGGTCTCTTGGTTCTCATTTTTTACGGCTGTCGCAGAAATACGCACCCTTTTATTTGATTCAGGGTCATAGAATTTTTTCTCATAGTCTTTGCCGACCGCAAAAATACGGCTAATGATTTGATCAGTGATTTTCTTGCCGGCAATCTCTTGACTGCCGTTATTTACAGAGGCAATGACCTCTCTGCTTTCGTCAATATAGCTGACTTCAGAGATTTCATTAGACTCATCTTTGTTGTTAAAATCGTTTAATATCTTTTGAGCATCCTCTTTTAATTCTGCCTTGCTTTTCGATGAATCTTGTTCTAGGTAATACGATAACGAGTAGATTCGCTGATTCAAGGAATTATCATATGAATTAATTAAGGACTGCTCTAGCTGCTTCACAAAGTACACGCCAATGATCTGCATGGCGACGATGATCAGCAGCACGTAAATCAAGGTCAATTTGAAGTGAATCGAGCGAAAAAAACCTACTTTACTCATAAGAATCTTAGTCCTGCTCTGGGTTTCTTAAATAGTAGCCGACGCCTCGTCTTGTCACGATCCAGCTCGGGTGGCTAGGGTTGTCTTCAATCTTTTCACGAAGACGGCGGACTGTGACGTCTACTGTACGGACATCCCCGAAGTAATCGTAGCCCCATACCGTTTGAAGCAAGTGCTCACGTGTCATGACTTGTCCGATATGTTTCGCTAAATAATGAAGCAGTTCGAACTCACGGTGCGTCAATTCAATCGTTTCCTCCCGCTTAGACACCACATACGCATCTGGATAAATAACAAGTGATCCAACCTCAATATCATTTGATTCAGATTCTTCCTCCGTCTGCGGAGCAGCGGTTTGTCTTCTCAAATTCGCTTTCACACGGGCAAGCAGCTCACGCGTGCTGAAAGGCTTTGTCACATAATCATCTGCGCCAAGCTCAAGGCCGATGACTTTATCAATTTCAGAGTCTTTTGCTGTCAGCATGATAATCGGCATGTCATATTTCTTTCTCACTTCACGGCATACTTCAACACCATCTTTATTCGGCAGCATAATGTCGAGCAGAATAATGTCCGGCTTGATTTCTTCTACCATTTCAAGGGCTTCGTTTCCATCATATGCACAATGAACCTCATAGCCCTCTTTCCTTAAATTAAATTCCAATATATCAGCAATCGGTTTTTCATCATCTACGACAAGAATCTTTTTTTCCATTGTGATTTCCTCCTGCATTTTTAGCATCTATGTCATTCCATTTTGCATGTATCATAACGCCTTTTCCGTTTGCGAAAAAAAGGCTCACTGTCTATTATAACGTTTTACGAGGCAAAGATAAAAATAATAACGGCTTTCTTTTCTAGTAAACGTTGGATAGGAAGGCGCCGCTCGAAAAAATTGATGACTTTTTCCTTTTTTATTGAAACTTTTCCAATCACCAGCCGTCTATATAGATGTAACGTCTTCTTCTTATGGAGCCGGGCCCTACCTAGGTCCGGCTTCTCCCTTTTTATGCCTTCTTTTCATAATAAAAACGCACCTGCGATTGCAGATGCGTTTGGAAGTGGCTCGGGACGGAATCGAACCGCCGACACACGGATTTTCAGTCCGTTGCTCTACCAACTGAGCTACCGAGCCATCATCAAAAAGATGAATATGTATAAATGGCGGTCCGGACGGGACTCGAACCCGCGACCTCCTGCGTGACAGGCAGGCATTCTAACCAACTGAACTACCGGACCTCAGTAACTTGCCCGAAAAAGCAATCGTGGTGCTCCTTCAAGCAAGTGAGGAAAAAATTAGCTTAACGCTAAAGTAAATCAATGACCCGTACGGGATTCGAACCCGTGTTACCGCCGTGAAAGGGCGGTGTCTTAACCGCTTGACCAACGGGCCAATACATGGTGAGCCATGAAGGACTCGAACCTTCGACCCTCTGATTAAAAGTCAGATGCTCTACCAACTGAGCTAATGGCTCTCGGCTTGTGAAAAGTGAATCTGAAGAAGCTGTATTGCGCCAAACCAATCGCTTTAAAAAAGCTGGAACATCGCATCCTAACAAGTTTCAGAGACCTTTGCAACAACGAGATTTATAATATCATAGAGTAATTACATATGGCAATACGTTTTTCGACATTTTTTTAAAAAAAGTGTCGGATTTAAATATCTTCTATCAAAGCTCCCACTTCTGCAACCGCCTTCATTAGATACGCCTTTCGGAAGTCTTCTGCCTACTCAAACACATAGACACGTTTCAGGCCGCTCAAAAATGGCTATACATGAAACAAGTGACATTGTCATTGAAAAAGGAGGAAGCAGTATGAGTTCATTCAAATTAGGAGATAAAATGCCCAACTTTTCACTTCCAACAATACAGGGCGATCACATTGAATTCGACAAACATTTAGAGGAGCATCAAAGCTGGCACCTGATCGTTTTCTTTAGAGGATCTTGGTGCCCGGTATGTGTAGAAGAATTAAAAGAGCTCGAACAGCAGCAGTCATATTTTCAGGACAAGGGTATTCACTTGATGGCGATTTCCACGGATAACCCTGATGACTTGAAGGCATTTGCGGATAAAGAGGGACTGTCCTTCCCGATCATGTATGACCATGACCTCACGTCATTAAAAGCATATGAAGTCCACTATCACGGGGAAGATGCCCCATATGAAGACCACGGGGTGCACGGTGAACCCGCCTATTTCTTATTAAATGAAAAAGGTCAAGTGCTCTATCAGCAAAGACAAACAAGTCCGTTTGGCAGACCGCATGCCAACGAACTACGCAAAATCATTCAGTACATCCGCAAAAATTTAAAAGGCCAATATAAAAGCCTGAAGTAAGGAAAAAGCCCTCGTGATGGGGGCTTTTTTATGAACGTTTTTTGTTAACTAGCCAGTCAGCGGAGAAAAAAACAAGGAGTCCCGCCATTAAAATGACAAAAGTAACCGGTGGTCTGTCACCTTGGAAAAACGCGTACAGCGCATGCCCTCCTAATGCCAGAAGATAAAAGACAAATGCTGGCACAGCTGCTTTATGTGCATTCGCTTGTTCTCTTTTCGTCATTTTTTTAAAAAACATTGTGCTCTCCCCTTTATGATGCTTGTTTCATCGTCACCCTGCGAAGTGCCCGTGAACGGATATATTCCATTGGTCCAATTCTCCAAACCTTTAGGCAAACTGCTGAAATTGCGATTTGCAGAAGTGAAATCAACACCCATGCCAATACAATAAGGGGCGCATTGATTTGACCGCCAAGACCCAATCCCCAGCTATAAAAAAGAATGGAGCAGATGACATTTTGCAGGATGTAGCAGCTAAGCGCCATTTTCCCTACATATTCAAACCAAGTCCACATGAACCATGACTCCGTGCATGCGAGGAACTTCGCAATGACAGCTATATAGAAAATAGAGAGGAATGGTGAAAAGACGTAGCGCACCACAAATTCCACTAGATCGTTCGGAACGAAGACTAGTGCATTCAGCGGCAGACCAACCCACTGCCCGATTCGGAACAATATTTTCCGGAGAGATTGTCCGCGTTCATTTGCATAAAATACACCGGCTCTCATCATCCGCACACCCAATAAAAACAGAAATGTGTTCATTGGAATAATAAAGATTGCTTCTTCTCATACATGAAGAAGTATTGTAACCGTTCTTGAATCTGCGAGATCCATGTCTCTGGCAGCTGCTCTTCCAGCGCCGGTTCACCGCTTTGATCATCGGATGCTGACTCCATTTCAGAGAGGGAGTACAGCATCAGACATGACATCACGAGCAGATGAATCACACCTGAGAACATCATGCCCTTTTTGATGCGCCTGCTTCCTCCCCGTACAATGTAAGCCACAAGCAGCCCAGTAACGGCATAGCTCATGAGCACATCATATTCCATCACAAGCGCAAAATGGACAAAGCCTTCGATAAATAAAAATAAAAGAATCCATAAATAAGTACCCGGCCAAGGCGTGTTTTTCCTTTTTGCCTGCTGGTATTTCAGCTCCAATCCAACACCAAACATGATCGTGAGCAGCGAGAGCATTTTTCCATAAACGAACATGGAGACAAGACTTTCTAGAAAACTGCCATTTTCATATTCATCTGCAATCTGATCTGTCGCAAAGGTATCCCCTGCATACGCAAAAAACCAGACGTTCGTTCCCAAGGTGCCTAGTATGGCAAAACCTCGTAAAATATCTAATAATCGTATTCTTTCTTTCACTAGAACGCTCCTTCCTCCTATACAGTTATCATATTTTGGTAATGACCGGAAGTCCGTTCTAGTGAAATTAAGGAATATTTAAACAAAAAAACACCAGTAAAATGCGAGATTTTACTGGTGCTTCATCAATCTATTCTTATGGACGGTACACGCTGCGGACAACGTTCGTTTGTGAACGATCTGGTCCGACTGAGAAAATGGAAAGTGGAATACCTGTTAATTGTGAAATGCGCTCTAAATAATGGCGGGCATTTGCAGGCAGCTCACTTAAGTTCTTCACACCTGTAATATCCTCTGTCCATCCTGGCATTTCTTCGTAGACAGGCTCACATTTCGCTAATTCATTTAGGCTTGCTGGGAATTCCTCAGTAATTTCTCCATTCAATTTATAAGCGACACAGATTTTCAATTTTTCAATCCCTGTTAGTACATCAATTGAGTTAAGAGATAAATCTGTAATTCCGCTCACACGGCGTGCATGACGGACAACAACGCTGTCAAACCAGCCGACACGGCGCGGGCGTCCAGTTGTCGTACCGTATTCACGGCCAACCTCACGAATTTGATCGCCAATTTCATCATGGAGTTCTGTTGGGAATGGGCCATCTCCAACACGTGTTGTGTACGCTTTTGACACGCCGACCACATGTTGAATTTTCGTTGGTCCTACGCCAGAACCAATCGTCACGCCTCCAGCTACTGGGTTAGATGACGTCACAAATGGGTATGTCCCTTGATCGATATCAAGCATGACCCCTTGTGCGCCTTCAAATAACACGCGGCGGCCTTCATCTAGTGCATCATTCAGGACAACAGATGTGTCTACGACATATTTTTTCACTTGCTGGCCATATTCATAATACTCGTCTAAAATATCTTCAATCTTGAAGCCTTCTGTGTCGTACATTTTCTCTAAAAGACGATTTTTCTCTTCTAGATTGCGTGCAAGCTTCTCTTCAAATACTTCACGATCTAATAGATCTGCGACGCGGATACCGACGCGGGCAGCTTTATCCATATAAGCTGGTCCGATTCCTTTTTTCGTCGTACCGATCTTGTTAGCCCCTTTCCGCTCCTCTTCTACCTCGTCCAATTTTAGATGGTAAGGCAGAATAACATGGGCTCTATTGCTGATTCTGAGGTTATCTGTACTCACATTCCGTTCGTGAAGATACGCAAGCTCAGTGACCAACGCTTTAGGATCAACCACCATTCCATTACCGATGACACAAGTTTTCTCTTTATAAAAAATACCGGATGGAATGAGGTGTAGCTTATAAGTCACTCCATCAAATTTGATCGTGTGACCTGCATTGTTTCCCCCTTGATAACGGGCAATCACCTCTGCATTTTCTGAAAGGAAATCGGTAATTTTCCCTTTCCCTTCGTCACCCCACTGCGTACCTACTACGACTACTGAAGACATATCGTGCACCTCCGTTAACCTTTCAAAACGTTATCTCTTTCAAACACATTTATTTTATCAATGCACAACGAAAAAGTCAATGCAAAATCCGAACATTAATATCTCGAAATCGAATTTTGTTCGTTTTAAATATGAGAAAAAGCGCTTTACTCACTTCTTCAGCGCTTAAAAAGGGAGATTTTGAGTAAAAACAACGTTTTTGATTGTTCTTACTTTCTATTGATTTTCAATTAAATGAATCATCGAATTTGCCATAAAGTCTGGTGAGTACGGTCTACCTGTCCTCAGCCACCATTCAGCCGTTCCAACGTAAGCAGAAATAACGAATTGCTTCTGCATGTCGATAGGAACGAGATGCGGATCAGGCTTTGAGCCTGCAACCCCCTCTATCCCCAAAGAAAAGCTTTCTTCAAAAAAAGCACGAACCGTTTCATGAATATTGAGCTCTCGTCCTCGTTTCAAGAGAATTTGATACTCCTTTTCATGTTCTTGCAAATGCTGATAAAATCGAAAAATATATACATATGCCGGATGCTCTTTTTCCAAATCATCTTCTTGTACAGGCGCAAAAATGGCACATTTCATTACATCAAACATCTCATCCATCACCTGCTGGGCAAGATCAAATTTATCCTCATAATGCTGATAAAAGGTCGTGCGGTGGATGCCTGCCACTTTCGTCAAATCCTGTACAGAAATCTTCCCCCATTCTTTCTCGCTTAATAACTGAAATAATGCTTTTCTTAATTGCTGCTTTGATTCCGTTGCGCGCTTATCCCCTCTGTAGCAGTCCGCCACAAGCCGCTCTCCCCTTCCTATTTTCTTCAACAGATTTCGCTTTTCTGTTGGTTGAATCCTCCAGGCTGATGAATTAACTTTAATCTAACACAATGAAAAAAAGGAAGCATCTGACAACCTATAAGGAGTGATGATCATGGAAACAATGTCCCCAAGTGCCGTGCAAAAAACGTTATTAAGAGGAAAAAACAAGCAGGACCCGTATCACCCATTTGATTGGTATGCCAACATGCGTCAGACATCACCTGTTCATTTTGATGAAGCCAGCCAAACGTGGAGTGTATTCACCTACGAGGAAGCCAAGCGTGTGACAATCGATAAAGATACCTTTTCGAGTCAGCCCCCTAAAAACCAGCGGAAGCATTCCCTGATGAAAACAATGGTGATGATGGACCCGCCCAATCACACTCGCGTCCGCTCCATTGTCAGCAAAGCCTTTACCCCTCGAGTCATGAAATTGTGGGAGCCTCGTATTTATGAATTAATGGAAGGACTCATGGCACAACTTGAAGGAAAAAAGAGATTGACCTAGTGCAGGACATCTCCTATCCGCTTCCTGTCATTGTCATTGCAGAGCTTTTAGGTGTGCCGTCAGAGCATAAACAATCCTTTAAAGAATGGTCAGATATTCTCGTCAGCATGCCTAAAAGTGAAAATGAGGAGGATGTAGCTGAATGGCAGAAAACACGTGACAAAGGGGAAGCTGACATGATGGCGTTTTTTGCAGACACCATTGAAAAGAAGCGTCACAATCTTGGTGATGATTTGATTTCCCTCATCATTCAAGCGGAGGAGAATGGAGACAAGCTGGCAGCGGATGAATTAATTCCATTCTGTAATCTTCTTCTTTTAGCCGGCAACGAAACAACAACCAACTTGATCTCCAATATGATTTTCAGCTTGTTAGAACAGCCGGGTGCGTATGAAGCGCTCGCGCAATCACCTGAACTCATCCCACGTGCGGTGGAAGAG
This sequence comes from Bacillus sp. F2HM, assembly GCF_019266135.1. NCBI lineage: Bacteria > Bacillati > Bacillota > Bacilli > Caryophanales > Bacillaceae > Bacillus > Bacillus sp. F2HM. The sequence goes on along the minus strand of NZ_LRMO01000007.1, from coordinate 64,092 downwards.
GCCGTCCGTTTTCGTGCACCAGCTCCTACAATCGTCCGCTATGTCACAAAAGATACAGAGCTTGGAGGGAAAGTGTTGAAAAAGGGTGACAATGTGATTGTGTTTCTTGCTTCTGCCAACCGGGATGAGCGTCAATTTTCAAATGCACATGAATTCGATATACACCGCCACCCTAACCCTCATATTGGTTTCGGGCACGGTATCCATTTCTGTCTTGGTGCACCACTGGCACGTCTTGAAGCATGTACAGCTATAAAGATTTTAATAGAACGATATGAGGCACTAGAGCTCCTCTCGTACGTTCCAATGACAAGCAGCAGTATGTATGGGCTGAAAGAGCTAAAACTGTGTGTCACGCCTCGTTCATAACAGAAAAGACTCCCGGGCATGGGAGTCTTTTTTTAAACGGGGGTGATTCCATCTGTGTTCATCAGCACAACTCGATACCCATCTGGGTCTTCAATGGTTGCTCCTCCCCGGTCCCAGTATGGATTCGTTGAGGTGACATGCCGTCCGCCAAATGAGAGCAATCTCTTTTTCATTTGCTCAAATTCCTCTGCATCTGGAATATAGAAAACAAGCAGCTGTTCTGGATGCGGGACGGGCAGGCTTTCTTCTTCTTCATGTTTGGTGATTTCTAAATGAACATGCTGGTGAGGCAGCCCGAGCATCACACCATCGTACCCTTCATGCTGATCAAATGAGCCTATTCGTTTGAGCCCTAAGCCTTCTTCATAAAAGGAAACAACCTCTTTCATGTTGACGGTTGGGCGTGCGATACGTAATTGAGCGGCTTCAAACTGTTGAAATTTCATCAGTCTTCACTCCTTTTCTCCTTTTAGTATACGCTCTCTCTTTTTCTCTCTCCTCCTCATTTTGATTGTTTTTTCAATCATTCTTTCGATGTAGATCAATCAAAAAAGCCCAGCTTCTTGAGCTGGGCTTTAAGCACCGGGCGGAACTCCCGCATCATCAAATCTTCTTTCCAGATTGACGAATTTGTTATATTCTTTGACGAACGCCAGTGATACTGTACCAACTGGACCGTTACGCTGTTTGGCAATAATGATTTCGATAATGTTCTTATTCTCTGATTCTTTGTCATAGTAATCATCACGATAAAGGAATGCCACGATATCGGCATCCTGCTCGATACTTCCTGATTCACGAATATCAGACATCATCGGACGTTTGTCCTGACGCTGCTCTACCCCGCGTGAAAGCTGAGACAAAGCAATAACCGGAACTTCAAGCTCCCTCGCCAGTGATTTTAGTGCCCTAGAGATTTCAGAAACCTCCTGCTGACGGTTATCACTTGATCGTCCGCTCCCTTGAATAAGCTGCAAGTAGTCAATCAGGATCATGCCAAGACCATTTTCTTGCTTCAATCGGCGGCATTTCGAGCGAATTTCACTTACTCTAATTCCAGGTGTATCGTCAATGAAAATCCCACTGTTTGACAGCGAGCCCATCGCCATTGTCAGCTTGCCCCAGTCTTCTTCTGTCAGATTACCGGTTCTTAGGTTCTGTGCATTGATATTCCCCTCTGCACAAAGCATACGCATAACGAGCTGCTCCGCACCCATCTCTAAACTAAAGATAGCAACACTTTCGTCCGTTTTGGTTGCGACATTTTGGGCAATGTTCAATGCGAAGGCGGTTTTCCCTACTGATGGACGAGCCGCTACAATGATTAAATCATTTCGCTGGAATCCAGCTGTCATCCGGTCAAGCTCAGAGAAACCTGTTGGAATCCCTGTGATATCGCCTTTACGGTTATGAAGCTGTTCAATATTATCGTATGTTTGAACAAGAACGTCCTTAATGTTTTGAAAGGCTCCTGAGTTTTTACGCTGCGCCACTTCCATAATGGTCTTTTCAGCATCGCTCAATAAGTCTTCTACTTCATCCTCACGCGTGTACCCATCCTGTGCAATGGTCGTCGCAGTACGGATCAGACGTCTTAAAATAGATTTCTCTTCTACAATTTTTGCATAGTATTCAATGTTTGCAGCAGTTGGGACAGAGTTCGCAATATCGGTTAAATACGAAATCCCGCCTACCTCTTCTAGTAAATCTGTATTGGCAAGCTCAGATGTCACCGTGACAAGATCGACCGGTTCCCCTCTATCGCCAAGTACAAGCATCGCATTGTAAATCTTTTGATGCGACATTCTATAGAAATCCTCTGGAATTAATACCTCAGAAGCGAGCGTTAGCGCGGATGGTTCTAAAAAAACAGCACCTAATACGGCCTGCTCGGCTTCTATATTTTGCGGCGGCAGCCGGTCATCGAGAAGTTCCGTCATGCCAAGCACCGTCCTTTCATAAAAAAATACGCTACTCATCATTTTAACATTTTCATCAATAAAAAAGTGAAAAACATCGACTATAGTCAAAATTACCATGAGGATATTTTGTGCAAACCAGCGCATTTCAATAGAAAAGACTCTGTAACATCAATTGTTATAGAGTCCTTCGTTATTGCTAATAGAATTTAGATTTGTTGCCGTTCACACATGTAATCGACGCTCCAACATGGCATGTTCGGGTGCGTTTTTCTAATCTATCGTTTTCTTAACCCCATAATTCACTTTTTGCCCAATGTCTTGTAAGGAACCGTTTTGATAACCAATAGATAACACCAAATCGGGAATAGAATCAAACCCGTTTTTCGCTAGGTCAAATAGCTGTGCACCGTAATGTGAAGCGGCAATTCGTGCATTTTCTGCTGTGTATGGGTTTTTCATGAGATCTTCTTTGTATATATCAAAAATATTGATTCCTTTATCCGTTACAAATTGACCATTTACAATGCTTAAATCCTTTAAATTGTAGCCTGTCACCGTTTTGATTTGATTGACAAGATGGAACTTTGCTAGAGAATCCGGTGTGAATTGAGTAGAATCATCATTTCTGCTTTTCATAATATGGAAAAATAATTCTCTTGTATTGTTGGTTGTATTTAATAAGTCTTCTATTTGTTTCATCAGCGATTCGTCTTTTGAACCACTTACCACCAATTTAAAATTGTTCGGGTCAATGGTAAAAGTTAGATTTGTGTTTTTAGGAATGGATATTCCGTTTTTAGAGAATAAATCTTGTAATTGTTCGTTGACCTTTTGACGATTGAATATTTTTTTCTCTACGCTTTCTTGCGTAGGATCGTACCGTTTTTCATTACGGAAGATGGCATCATTAAAGTCATATTGACCTCCTTTTCCAGAATTAGCCCAGCCAATCTCCATCGTATATGCAGCTTCTCTTTCTACTTTAGTTAGATCACTCCTGAAATAAGGCGAGCGTGGATTTCGATACTTATCGTGTATATGACCATGAGGATTTTTGAAACGTTTATTTTGTTCATTTATTTTTTCATATTTTTCATCTAGTATTTTCATCCGTCTATCAGATTCGGTCATCACCTCATTTGTACTTTTAATAGCTGATTGACCTTTATAATCGATTCTGTTCTGATTGTTTGAAGCACCTGCCGTGTATGACGTATTAATATTCATTTTGATTCTCCTTTTTAAAAAAATAGTGATTATTAAATATATCGGCAATTCAGTTAAAATTTGTTAGTTTTGATCCGATATAGTAATTATTACAAGGAGGGTTAAAATATGACAAATACTATCTTCAAACGTTTTTTGTTACCTGCATTGGCATTAGTGCTTGTTACTAGTTTTTTTGCAACTCATTCAGCAGAAGCGGCTATTACGGGGAATAACAGCCCTAACACAGCAAGCTCAATGGGATATTGGAAAAATAGTCGCCCAGATACAACAATCTTACCTGAAGGTGAAAATGAAGCGTATTATCAGTTCACGATCAATAAGGGTGAAAGGGTCTATGTGCGAAGTTCGTATAATAAGCAATATACGGGAATGAAAATCGAGGTGTATAATTCGAAGAGTTCTAAACCAGGGTCAAGAGTGATTAATCCTGATTCAGTAACACCCTTTATATTTGCAAATACTGGTGACGTTACTTCAACTTCAGAAACTTATTTTGTGAAAGTGACCCGTGGCTCATATACAGGGAATATGTATTTTACTGTCTCCATTCAAGATCGTATCAAATCTGGGAATGGGACATTCAATTTTACCGGGACTGCTACCAACCTAGGGAATTCATCTTTGAATCTAGCAGGTGTTGATTCTTCTGTCATTACAATGGATTTAACGACCAATTCTTCTATTCCTAACAATGCTATCGTTAAATCGATTTCAACAACTAGTACCCAATCGCCTAACCAAGGAAATGTCACACACAAACTGATGGCTGATGAAAACAAAATTTGGAACCAATCACTTTTTTCATCTGCAACAAGTGGGTCTTATCGTATTTCACTGGAAGATGAATTAAAAGTGGCTCAAAAATGGAGCTTTAAGTACAACGCAAAGGCTACTGCGAGATCTACTATGAGCAATGTCAAAGCCGATATTCGTTACGAATATGATGTCACAGATGGATTCTAATTGAATGGTGTTTACAGACATGTACACCGATTGATCAAAAAGTAAGGGGACCTCCCTTACTTTTTTCATTGCCGCATTTTTGATGCTATATGATCTTTTGCCACTCTTCAAACAGCACCGTCCTTTCATAAGAAATACGCTGCTCATAAAAAGTGAAAGTGTTAATGGTGGTTTTGCTTGAGGGCGTGTTGAAAGAGGAGGATGGTGATCATATCGGTGGCCCGCTGGTATAAATCCCATTGTTCATAGGCCGCAAATGTCATCCGTATTTCATGTAATGATTGCCTCATTTCATGATATTCTTCCACTGTAAACGAATTTTTCAGTTTGAGCTGATGTTCAAGCAATTTCAGCCTCATCTTTCCTAATGGGGTTTTCATTCTGCCTACATTCCCTTCGCTCTTGTCTCCCTTAGAAAATTGTATATGAATTTACGTATAATATTGAATAAGTTGTGAGATATGATCACCAGCTTTTCGAAAAATCCTCCTCTTTTTTCCTAAAAATACAAGAAGGTCTATAGACTTATTTTTCCTCAAAATGATTTCAAGAAGAAAAACCTATATATATTCCTGAATCAAACAGAAGAAAATGATAAATATCCCGAGAAGGTCAAGGCTTTTTGGCATTTCTCTTCTTTTTACTTGCACGGTCCGGCACTCTCTATTTCCAATCATTTGGTAGTTATTTAGTCCTTTATTTTCTGAATCTTTTAATTCAATTGTCAATTACACAACTTAATGAACATTTGACTTCATAATTGATAACCATTATCATTTGATTTGCTTGCGTGATAATTGAGAATCATTTTCATTTGAGGAGACCATTCTTCAATCTCTACATTCATCCTATATCCGCAAGCCTGCTTTTATCATCGTATGAGAGTCAATTTGAGGAAGGGGATTTTTTACACATGTCCAAACGCCCTGAAGGAATGGGTACTGAGAATTCTCTTTTCGGAGAAAGCCGTCCTTTTTTTATACCCGGGACGGAGCAACTGGATACCACAGCACACCCATACAGACTTTTTATATTTAAACCGAATACTACTCCTCCAGCGGCTGGTTTTCCAGTCATGTACGTGCTTGATGGAAATTCACTTTTTGGCACAATGGTCGAAGCACTTCGTTTACAGTCAAGAAGGCCTGAAAAAACAGGTGTTGTACCTGCCATCATTGTTGGAATTGGCTATCAGACAGAAGCGCCCTATCATCCGCTCAGGCATTATGATCTCACTCTTACCGGCCCTGACGCTTCCATTGGTGGCAAAAGAAAGGACTTCTCCAACCATACATATGGCGGGGCCTCTGCGTTCTTTTCTTTTTTAGAAAAGATTGTAAAGCCTTATATCGAGCAGCGCTTTCCGATCAACCAGAGTCGTCAAACACTGTTTGGACACTCTCTTGGCGGTCTTTTTGTATTACACACACTATTTGAGCACCCTGATGCTTATCAGACATATATTGCGGGCAGTCCTTCTATCCACTGGAACAAAGAATTATTTCTAGAAAAAGAACACCAATTCACCAATCATATACATCAGGTGCCTATGGATGTCAGGCTGCTTGTAGGTGTAGGTGAGTTAGAAAAACATCATCCATGTCAAATGAATGATCATGCAAATTCACTAGCAAATCGTATGCTGCCTTTATCCGCATATGGTTTGCATACGTCCTATCATGAATTCCCTGAAGAAGGACATACGTCCGTTTTACCGGTGCTGATGAATGACGCTTTTCGTTTTGCACTCTATCATCATGATCCTTTCACAACCACAGACATGAAGGAAAGGCAGTGAACACATGAAACACAATGGTCTATCTCAAAAAATTGCCCTGATCACAGGCGCAGGACAAGGTATTGGACAAGCAGTCGCAAAAAGACTAGCCGAGGAAGGTGCGATTATTGCAGCAGTTGACGCAAATGAAGAGCAGCTGCAAAGCACCGTCCAGCAAATGAGGGATGAAGGGATACGTGCCTTTGCCTATCCTGGTGACATCACCGATCAAACTTCTGTTCAGCACATTGTTGATCAAATTGAAAAGCAGCTTGGCCCTATTTATTTACTGGTCAATGTAGCAGGCATTCTTCGAATCAGTTCTATTGACCAGCTTAGTGCAGATGACTGGCAACAAACTTTCGCAGTCAACACACATGGTGTCTTTTACGTATCTCAAGCTGTCTCCAAATACATGATGAAAAGATCAGATGGGGTCATTGTGACCGTCAGCTCTAACGCTGGTGCCATTCCTAGAATGAATATGGCTGCCTATGCTGCTTCAAAAGCAGCAGCTACTTCATTTACAAAAACGCTTGGTTTAGAGCTGGCTGCTTATGGAATCAGATGCAATGTCGTCTCTCCCGGCTCTACCGCAACACCCATGCAATGGGCTTTATGGTCTGATGAACAAGGAGAAAATCAGGTAATTAAAGGCTCATTAGAGACGTATAAAACCGGTATTCCTTTACAAAAAATCGCTGATCCTCAAAACATTGCTGATGCAGTCATTTTCTTTGCATCTGAGCAATCCAGTCATATTACGATGCAGAACCTCACGATTGATGGCGGGGCAACACTCGGAATCTAGCATTTCATTTAAAAGGAGGCCTTTTCATGAAACATTCATTATTGTCGTCAGAAGAAAAAATACAGTTGCTTCAAGACTATCAGCCAGGCGCTTTTTTTCTTGCTTCACCTAAACGCACAATACTTGCCGAAGGGATTTTCCAGCATATTGAAACCAATCAGCTAAATGAACTATCCACAAGGGTAGCGCATGTATTTGACGATGCCAAACAAGCTGGTATCCAAACACCGATTGTGGCTGGTGCTGTCCCATTTGATCCGGCGCAGCCCGTTCGTTTAAATGTACCAGTCCATGTACAGTTTAGTGATCCACTCGAATTTCAACAAGGTGATGAGGAGTCAGAAGCGGCATCGCCATCCTATGAGGTGACACCTGTCCCCTCTCCAGAGGTCTACATGAATGGTGTGAACGAAGGATTAGCTAAAATTGAGAACGGAGAGCTTAGCAAAATCGTACTCTCTCGATCTCTCCATCTTAAAGCAAATCGAGATATTCATACGAAAACAATACTCGAACGACTGGCTCGTCATAATACGACTGGCTATACGTTTGCTGCAAATATAGCTGACCCGAAGGCTTCCCAAAAGCGCACACTTCTTGGGGCAAGCCCTGAACTGCTTCTTTCAAAAACTGGTTCATCTGTGATTTCTAATCCACTCGCTGGTTCTCGGCCGCGCAGTTCAGATCCAATAGAAGACCAGCGCCGCCGTGATGAACTCCTTACTTCAGCGAAGGATTTACACGAGCACGCAGTGGTTGTCGAAGCTGTCACTAAAGCGCTTACTCCATACTGTCATACACTAGATGTGCCTGCATCACCATCCGTCATACAAACAGAAACGATGTGGCATTTATCTACTGTGGTCAAAGGTGAATTAATAGATTCCAATGTGTCCTCAATTGATTTGGCTCTTAGCCTTCATCCAACACCCGCAGTATGCGGAACACCTACAGCAGATGCACGTGAAGCCATTCAAGCGATTGAACCCTTCGATCGAGGATTTTTCACAGGAATGATCGGTTGGGCAGATACAAATGGTGATGGTGATTGGATTGTCACCATTCGTTGTGCAGAAGCTGAGGGTCACTCCCTGCGTCTCTTTGCTGGTGCAGGAGTGGTCAAAGGATCAAAGGCAGAAGAAGAGCTAGCTGAAACATCTGCAAAATTCAACACGATGCTTCATGCGATGGGCATCCATCAGTGATAAAAATAAATAGGAGATGACAAAAACATGTTTGTTCAACCACCTACATGGCCAGAAGATTTTGCAAAACGCTACCGTGAAAACGGCTGTTGGCGTGGGGAAACCTTTGGCGGTATGCTTCGTGAACGAGCCGCATCGCTAGGAAATAAAACAGCCATTACATACGCTGATACGCACATAAGCTACCAAGAACTTGATCAGCGTGTCAGCAGTCTTGCCGCCGGTTTTCATCAGCTTGGAATTCAAAAGGGAAGTCGAGTTGTCGTACAGCTTCCTAACATTCCTGCTTTTCTTGAAGTCATTTTCGCTTTATTTCGAATCGGTGCTTTACCCGTCTTCTCTCTGCCATCTCATAGAAGCAGTGAAATCACTTATTTTATTGAGTTTGCCGAAGCAGATGCATATGTCATACCAGATATTGATGGCGGCTTTGATTATCGATCACTCGCACGTCAAGTGAAAGAAAAGCTTCCCTCATTACCTCATGTCATTGTTGCAGGGGAAGCTGAGGAATTCCTTGGCTTGGATGATCTGCGCAAGGACCCAGCACTCGATCCTCAAATTCATGTAGAGGCAAGCGATATAGCGTTTCTTCAGTTATCTGGAGGCAGCACAGGCCTTTCAAAGCTCATTCCTCGTACACATGATGACTATATTTATAGTCTTTGGAAAAGCAATGAGGTGTGCGAGCTCACACAAGATAGTGTGTATCTAGCTGCACTTCCAGTTGCGCACAACTATCCATTAAGCTCGCCTGGCGTCCTTGGGACGTTATACGCAGGCGGTAGAGTCGTTCTTGCACCTGGATCAAGCCCTGATGTCGTCTTTCCACTCATTGAAAAAGAACGGGCGACCATTACCGCTGTCGTTCCACCTATCGCATTGATTTGGCTAGAGGCCGCTCCTCATCGATCAGATGACTTATCGAGTCTTGAGGTCTTACAAGTCGGTGGTGCTAAATTCAGTGCTGAGGCAGCAAAACGAGTGATGCCTGCCCTTGGATGTAAGTTACAGCAAGTTTTTGGCATGGCAGAAGGTCTGGTCAACTATACCAGATTAGATGATCCTGAACATATCATAATTCATACACAAGGACGCCCGATGTCTGAATATGATGAGGTACTAGTGGTTGATGATGAGGACAAGCCCGTCCCGCATGAAGTAGCTGGACATCTTTTAACAAGAGGACCTTATACGATTCGCGGCTACTATAAAGCCGATGAACAAAACAAAAAAGCATTTACACCCGATGGCTTTTACAGAACAGGTGACATCGTGCGATTAACCAAAGAAGGAAATGTTGTTGTAGAAGGCAGAGACAAGGATCAAATCAATCGTGGCGGCGAAAAGGTTGCCGCTGAAGAAGTGGAAAACCATTTACTTGCGCATGCTGACATTCATGATGCCGCCATGGTATCCATGCCGGATCCATTTCTTGGCGAACGCTCATGTGCCTTTGTTATCGCGAAAGGAAACAACAAACCAGCACCGCACGTCTTAAAATCATTTCTAAGAGAACGCGGGCTCGCAGCCTATAAAATTCCTGACCGCATTGAATGGATCAATGCGTTCCCACAAACAGGTGTAGGCAAAGTCAGTAAAAAAGTATTAAGAGAACTAGCTGCAACCCATACTGCCAACGTATAAAAAAGAGGAGTGAAAACCATGGCAATCCCTACTATTCCTGCATATCCAATGCCAAGCACACAAGATTTACCCGAAAATAAAGTGAACTGGATACCAGATCCGAAACGTGCTGTTCTGCTGATACATGACATGCAGCAATATTTTTTAAATGCATTTCAACAAGATTCATCACCGATCACAGAGTTAGTTCAGCATATTGAACAATTACGTGACACATGCAATGAACTTGGCATTCCAGTCGTCTATACAGCTCAGCCTGGTGACCAAGACCCGAAGGATCGTGCCTTATTAACAGATTTTTGGGGACCTGGACTTGGTGATGATGAAGCATTGACAAAAATCATTGATCAGCTTGCTCCATCTGAAGCAGATACAATGCTGACAAAATGGCGTTATAGCGCATTCAAGAAATCTAATTTTTTGGATATCCTTCAAGAAGGCGGGCGTGATCAACTGATCATTACTGGCGTATATGCACATATTGGCTGTATGCTGACAGCCGCAGAAGCATTCATGCTCGATATTGAAACCTTTTTTGTCGCCGATGCCGTCGCTGACTTTTCACTGAAACATCACAAAATGGCCATGACCTATGCAGCTGAACGCTGTGCAGTCACCACAACGACAAACCAAATCATCCGTCGTTTAACAGGACAAGAAGCAAACAGTGATGATTTATCCTTTGAGGCCATCGTTCACCAAGTAGCTGAGTATCTCCAAATCGAGCCAAATGAAATACCACTTGATGAGAATCTCGTCTACCTTGGGCTTGATTCTATTAGAATGATGAGCCTAGCGGAAAAGTGGAGGCAGCAAGGAGCGACAGTTAATTTCGTTGAGCTTGCCGCAAATCCAACGCTCGCTCATTGGCGGACTCTTCTTTTCCCAGAAAAACAGCCATCTATCCCAAATATCGATTACTTGTAAAGGAGGTATAGACCCTTGTCGATCCAGTCAGTCGATTCATTCCCACTAACCGGTGCCCAATCAGGCATTTGGTACGCGCAGCAGCTTGATCCAGCTAATCCTATTTTCAATACAGCTGAGTATATAGATATTAAAGGTCCAATTGATCCCATACATTTTGAAGCCGCCATTAGAAAGACTGTCTTAGAAGCAGATTCCTTGTATATGCGCTTCGTTGAGGATACTGACGGTCCAAAGCAATGGTTGATATCTAAGAAAGAGATTCCATTTCAATATATCAATTTACAAAATGAAAAACAGCCGCTTGATGCGGCTAAAGCATGGATGAAGGCAGATCTTTCAACACCAGTCTCTTTAGAGAAAGATGTATTATTCCGTGAAGTACTTTTTCAGCTTGCTGACGACCGATTTATCTGGTATCAGCGCATTCATCACATTGCCATTGATGGATTCGCCTTTTCGCTCATTGCACGTCGTGTTGCTGAGGTCTATTCAGCCCTATCGCAAGGATCACCTGTGCCTCCTCAAACATTTGGAGCCTTACATAACGTAGTCCAAGAGGAGACCACTTATCGACAGTCCAATCGATATGAAGCTGATCGAACGTTTTGGAAAAATCGCTTTGCTGATCAACCTGAAATTGTCAGCCTTGCTGAGCTTGCCCCAAGAACGTCGGATCATTTTATCCGAAAAACGGCTGGCTACGATGCCGAAAAGGTAAGCAAAATGAAAAAAAATTCTCAAGCCTTCGGTGGTACGTGGCATGAAATGATCCTTGCAGCATCCGCTTTATATATGCATCGTATGACTGGTGCACATGATATTGTTTTAGGATTACCAGTTATGATGCGCCTTGGATCGTGCGCCTTACAAACACCAGGAATGGTCATGAACCTGGTACCGCTTCGTTTAACATGCAAACCAGAAATGACACTCTCAGCACTTGTTCGCCAAGTATCTGATGAACTAAAAGCCATTCGCCCTCATCAAAGATATCGTCACGAGGACATGCGGAGAGACTTTAAACTCATCGGAAGAAATCAGCGATTATTTGGCCCACAGATCAATATCATGCCATTTGATTATGATCTCATGTTCGATCAGAGCGTTGGTCAAGCACATAACCTTTCAGCAGGACCCGTAGATGATATATCGATTAACATATACGACCGCGCGGATGGGAACGGATTTCAAATCGACTTTGATGCAAACCCTGCCGTTTACAAAGAGCAAGCAGTTGACGCTCATCAGCAGCGTTTTCTTCAATTGCTGGAGGAAATAACCGGACTAGAGCAAGATCAGACGATCAGTCAATTCAACCTTCTTTTGTCTGAAGAGAAAGAGAACATCCTCAAGCACTGGAATGATACAAAACGAGAATTACCAGAGGAATCTTTACGGGAACTATTTGAAAAACAGGTAAGCAAAACACCACAAGCAAAAGCATTACAGTTTGAAGGAATTACTTTGACCTATGAGGAGTTGAATAAGCGGGCTAATCAATTAGCTCATTATTTGAAAAAACATGACATTGGACCAGAACAATTTGTCGCAATTGCTCTGCCTCGGTCCATCAATATGGTCGTAAGTCTATTAGCCGTCGTCAAAACGGGAGCCGCATATCTGCCACTAGACCCTGATTATCCTAACGATCGTGTCGCCTATATGCTAGAAGATGCCAAACCAGCGTGCTTGCTCACAGTCAAAGAGACAGCAGACGGTTTGGACCATCCGCACATCGTTCAGCTGGATGATGCAACTGTTCATCAGGAGATAGCAGACAGTCCGCACCTCAATCCGACTTGGAGCGAGGGCTCTCCACATCACCCGGCTTACATCCTCTACACATCAGGATCGACAGGCAAACCAAAGGGTGTTGTTGTAACAAAACGAAATGTGATCAACTTTATATTGTCTATGCAAGATTCATTTTTATTAGATCAAGAAGACCAGCTTTTAGCGGTAACGACCATTGCCTTTGATATTTCTGGGCTGGAAATGTTCCTACCTCTTTTACATGGTGCTGCTATTTTATTGGCAAAAAAAGAAACCATACAAGAACCAGCAAAGCTTTCAGACATGATTCGTTCTCATCATGTCACAATCATGCAGGCAACGCCAACGTTGTGGCATGCGCTAGCAGATGAGTACCCTGATGTGATCACAGGTATGCGTGTTCTTGTTGGAGGTGAAGCACTCCCTGCGTCCCTTTTGCACACATTGCAATCTCTTCAATGTGACATTACTAATTTGTACGGACCTACAGAAACGACGATCTGGTCTACGATGGAAAATGTCACAGCACACCGGGAGAATAGCGGGCCGGCAATTGGTAAACCCATTTGGAATACGAGCATTTACATTTTAGATGAAGGACTAAACCCAGTCCCAGCAGAATCAATCGGTGAGCTTTATATTGCAGGTGAAGGAGTATCCAGAGGATATCTTGGACGATATGATTTAACGGCTGAACGTTTTGTTGCTGATCCATTCGGCACAAAAGGCACACGAATGTATCGTACTGGTGATTTAGCCAGATGGCGTGAAGATGGTTCGATTGATTATATCAGCCGTGCTGATCATCAAATTAAAATCCGCGGCTTCCGTATTGAACTAGGTGAAATCGAAACCGTAATGATGCAGCACCAATCCATTAAGCATACATCTGTTATCGTTCGTGAGGATCAACCTGGGCAGCAGATGCTTTGTGCGTATGTTGTGCTGACAGATGGCTCTTCTCTGCACCCTTCAGAGCTCAGGCAGTTTGCGGCTGCATTACTTCCTGATTACATGGTGCCTTCTGCTGTTGTCGTTTTGCCAGAACTTCCACTTACACCAAACGGCAAAATCGACCGCAAAGCATTACCAGCACCAAATATGTCTTTAGTCAGTTCTGAGCGTACACCTAGAACACCACAAGAAGACATGTTATGTAGTTTATTTGCAGAAACCCTGGGTCTATCTCAAATCGGCATAGATGATAGTTTCTTTGACTTAGGAGGACATTCCTTACTCGCCGCTCGTCTGCTTCGACGTATACGCGATACACTTGGTGCAGACCTAAGCATGAGTATCATTTTTGAATCTCCTCGGGTTGCTGAGCTTGCGCAGCACATTGACAAAGCGAAGGACATTCGGCCGCCGCTTCAGGTAGAAGACAAGCCAGATGAGATTCCGTTATCCTTTGCCCAGAAACGGCTCTGGTTCCTTCATTGCCTTGAAGGGCCAAGTCCAACTTACAATATTCCACTTGTCATTCAACTGACAGGTACACTAGATCAAACAGCTCTCATTGGTGCTTTAGCAGATATCACTGAAAAACATGAAACCCTTAGAACCATTTTTCCAAATAAGAACGGCATGCCAAGACAGGTCATTTTACACCCCAAAAGTGTTCAGCCTGAACTCCATGTCACAGCTTCAAGCGATCAACAAATTGAGAATCAGTTAAACGAAGCCATTCGCTATAGCTTTCAGATTGAAGAAGAACCTGCACTTCGAGCTGAATTATTCACGCTTGATGCAAAGCGATCCGTACTGCTTCTATTGCTGCATCACATTGCTGGTGACGGCTGGTCACTTGCACCACTGACGCGAGACTTAGCTGCTGCTTACGAAGCCCGTATACAAGGAAAATCCATCTCCTTGCCAGCGGAACCTGTTCAATATGCTGACTATGCTATTTGGCAGCAGAAGCTGTTGGGCAGTGAAGAAGAGACGGATAGTCTATTTGCCAAGCAGCTCAGCTATTGGAAAGGCGCCTTACATGACCTGCCTGAAGAACTTGAGCTTCCCTATGACTTCCCGCGTCCACAGGAAGGAAGCTTCAACGGTGCTACGATAGATTTTACGATTGAACCCGCTTTACATCAGAACCTCCTTGAGCTTGCAAAGCAGTATCAGGTGAGTTTGTTCATGGTGCTTCAAGCATCACTTGCAGCATTACTGACACGCCTTGGGGCCGGTACAGATATCCCAATTGGCAGTCCAATTGCTGGACGGAATGACGATGCACTTGACGACATTGTGGGATTGTTTGTGAACACACTAGTATTACGTACAAATACAGCTGGTAATCCAACCTTTAGTGAGCTATTGAAGCGAGTGCGAGACGTTGACTTAGCAGCGTATGAGCATCAGGATCTGCCATTTGAACGTCTAGTCGAAATCCTAAATCCAACCCGGTCCAGATCACGAAATCCATTGTTCCAAGTCATGCTTGCCTTCCAAAATACACCGAAGGCAGAAATGAAGCTGACACAACTTGACTCAGATCTTTACGTGAAACCAGTAGGGTCAGCTAAATTTGATTTGACCATCGAATTGACAGAACAAAGAACGGAAACTGGATCAGCAGCAGGATTAACAGGTTTGTTTGAATTCAGTACAGATGTATTTAAAGAAAGCACCATTCGAGCAATCGCTGACAGAATGAAGCGCTTTTTAACTGAAGTGACTGAGCGCCCACACGTGCCAATTGGTCAAGTGAACATTTTATCAGATAAAGAGCGGCAAACATTTCTCCCTGACAAAAAGACTTTTGCTCAGTTAGACCAAGCACATAGTCTCCCGGCCTTATTTGAAAAAACGGCGGAGCAATACCCTGATCGAGTCGCAGTAACGGATGGCAAGAGGCAGCTGACCTATGAAGAGTTAAACAACAAAGCCAATCGTCTTGCTCATTTATTAATAGAAAAAGGCGTTGGACCAGAACAGTTCGTTGCACTTGCCCTGCCTAGATCAATCGATATGCTCGTAAGTTTATTAGCCGTTCATAAAGCAGGCGCAGCCTATGTTCCGCTTGATCCTGATTATCCAGCAGACAGGCTGGCATACATGATACAAGATGCCAAACCAGTTTGCAGCATCACAACAAAAGCAGATGCAGTGCACCTCCCTGCTGATTGCGATTTGATTTTGTTAGACGAAAAGGAAACGAGCGATCAATTGCTGACTATGCCAAATCACAATCCGGCTGATATAGACAGAATTGAGCCGCTATCTTCTCTGCATCCGGCCTATATTATTTATACATCCGGTTCTACAGGGAAACCAAAAGGAGTGGTCATCCCACACCAAAATGTCATCCGTCTTCTGACATCTACTGAACATTGGTTCCAATTTGATGAAGAAGATGTTTGGACAATGTTCCATTCATATGCCTTTGACTTTTCAGTATGGGAAATTTGGGGACCACTTTTATATGGCGGCCGACTTGTCATTGTACCTCATACCATCTCTCGCTCTCCAGAAGAGATGCTGCAGCTTCTAGTTGAGGAAGGCGTGACTGTACTTAATCAAACACCTTCTGCCTTCTATCAGCTTATGCAGATAGACAAGGAACAACAAACACTTGGTCAAGCATTATCACTCCGCTATGTCATCTTTGGCGGTGAAGCATTAGAGCTTAGCAGATTAGAAGATTGGTACAGCCGTCACTCAGACTGTAAGCCAAAGCTCATTAACATGTACGGCATCACAGAAACTACCGTACACGTTACGTACAATGAACTCAATCGAGACATGATCACAAAGAACTCCAGCAGTTTAATAGGCGAACCGATTCCTGATTTACACGTTTACGTTCTAGATGAATACCTGCAGCCTGTTCCCCCTGGGACGACAGGTGAAATGTATGTAGCTGGAGCTGGCCTTGCAAGAGGTTATCTAGGCAGACCTGACCTGACATCAGATCGATTCCCTGCCGATCCTTATGGCGCACCTGGCACAAGGATGTATCGCACAGGCGACCTTGCGCGCTGGACAGAAGAAGGGGCTCTTGATTACATTGGCAGAGCTGATCATCAAATTAAAATACGCGGCTTCCGCATTGAACTTGGAGAAATCGAAGCCGTTCTGGCACGCCACGATACAGTTGCACAAGTTGCCGTCATGATGCGAGAGGATCAGCCTGGCGACAAACGTTTAGTCGCATATATCGTCCCAACTGAAGAAAACCGTTTCGATACAGAGACCCTTCGTCATTTTGCAGCAGCCAGTCTTCCTGATTACATGGTGCCCGCGGCATATGTACAAATTGACACCATGCCGCTTACAGCAAACGGGAAGCTTGATCAAAAATCACTGCCGGCCCCTCAATTGCATGTACAGCAAACGGATGGCCGCGGCCCTAGAAACCCGAAAGAGGAAATCCTAT
Source organism: Bacillus sp. F2HM (assembly GCF_019266135.1). Classification (NCBI taxonomy): domain Bacteria; kingdom Bacillati; phylum Bacillota; class Bacilli; order Caryophanales; family Bacillaceae; genus Bacillus; species Bacillus sp. F2HM. Next base: position 47,084 of record NZ_LRMO01000007.1, on the reverse strand, counting down.
GTCATCTCTTTGAAGAGGTGCTTGATTTGCCTAAAATCAGCATAGACGATCGCTTTTTTGACATTGGCGGGCATTCCTTACTTGCGGTTCGTTTAATCAGCCGCATTCGTGATGCACTTGGTGTCAAACTAAGCATCGGAACATTGTTTGAAGCACCAAATGTAGCAAGTTTGGCAGAAAAACTAGAAACAGGAAGCGATGAAAACGCACTAGACATCTTGCTGCCGCTGCGAACAAATGGAGAAAGATATCCTCTCTTCTGTGTTCATCCAGCAGGTGGTTTGAGCTGGTGCTATGCAGGTCTCTTGAATACATTAGAAAAAGACATCCCTATTTATGGATTACAGGCTCGAGGAATCGCAAGAAAAGATGACTACCCGCACACACTAGATGATATGGCTGCGGATTACATCAAGCACATCCAAACGATTCAGCCAAAAGGTCCTTATCATCTTCTTGGCTGGTCACTAGGCGGAAACGTTGTTCAGGCAATGGCTACACAGCTCCAGCAGCAAGGTGAAGAAATCGCACTCGTTGCGATGCTGGATGCCTATCCAAACCATTTCTTACCGATTAAAGCAGCACCTGATGAAGAAGAAGCACTAATCGCTCTTCTTGCGCTCGGCGGTTATGATCCAGATACCTTAACAGGTGAACCGCTCACAATGAAAAGTGCCATCGACATCTTGAAAAAAGATGGCAGTGCACTAGCTAGCTTAAATGAAGATGCCATTAGAAATCTAAAAGAAACCTATGTGAATTCAGTTCGATTGCTCGGAGAATATCAGCCAAAAACTTATCAGGGGGACATATTATTCTTTAGATCTACCATTATCCCAGATTGGTTTACACCAATTGATCCCGAAGCATGGGCACCTTATATCAACGGAACTATTGAACAGCACGACATTCATTGCCGGCACAAAGACATGTGCCAGCCTAAACCCCTAGCAGAAATTGGTGTCATCTTAGACAACGCACTGCATCGGGTCAAACAAAAGCACTAAGAATAAAGGAGAGATGACAAATGACAAATCCCTTTGATCGTGAAGACGGTGTATTTCTTGTGCTTGTCAATGAACAAGGACAGCATTCACTTTGGCCATCATTTGCACCAGTGCCAGATGGATGGGAAAAGGTCTTTGGTGAAGACACTAGAAATGCCTGCATCGATTATATCCAGACACACTGGCAGGACTTGCGGCCATTAAGCTTAACAAAAGAACCTGCGCTAGCTCATGGAAAAACGGAATAAATCACCGCACCCTGATCTCCATCAGGGTGCTTTTTTGACAGAATAAACATCACCATCTTTCAGCTCTTTCTGCTACAATTTAATTGAGAATGTTTATCAATCAATAAGAGATCAGGTGGTTTTATGGGAAACAACAATCAATTACGTACATTGGCAAATGCCGAACAATTCATCTACCGATTAACATATACTGAAAAAATAAATAATGCAGAGCTTCCACATACGGAGCAGCAGCTATCAGATACATTCTGCCTCCTCTTCAGCATAAGCGGCAGCGGTTTACTCACATTGAACGATCAAAAATGGCGATTGAAACATCTGACACTCTATACGATCATGCCTGGGGAAACATTTATGTTGAAAACAGAGCCTTATCAAAAACACGAGCTCTATCTGTTTCGCTTTCAGCTCTACACGCTGCAAAATCAAAACATAGGAGAAGTATCAACGGCACATGCCCGTTCTTTACTGAATAAATGGCAATTTATCGATATTAGCTCGATTGAACATATTCATTCTTTATTGTCCGATATGACAGAGGAATGGCAAAAACCTGAATCCATTAGCTTTTTTAGAAGCCAAACTCTTTTCCAGCAGCTTATTATGCAGCTTTTCACACTGCATAAAGAAGATATTTGTGACACGGCACATGCCCTTTTCAAAACAAAACAATATATCGATCAACATTCCGAAGAACCCCTCAGCCTGACAAGTCTATCTCATATGGCTGGCATCAGCGCCAATCATTACAGTGAGCTATTTAAAAAGCATTTTGATGTGAGTGTCACTGATTATATCACCAAGAAAAGGATGGCTAGAGCCAAACAATTAATGGCAAAAGGCAACGCAAAGCTCAAAGACATTGCACTTGAAATCGGCTATCAAGATCCGTATTACTTCAGCCGCATCTTTAAGAAAAAAACGGGCATGACCCCTTCTACTTATATGAAAAGCCGTCAGCGGAAAATTGCAGCCTATGGCCATTCCATACTCGGCCAGCTCACACCCATTCATATCATCCCATATGCTGCCCCTCTTCACCCTAAATGGACAGCACATGATTTTGAGCATCATGCAGAAGAAATTCCGATTCACCTGAGTGCACATCGGATCAACGAGCACGCTGAAGCCAATTTACAGCTATTAAAGGAAACAAAACCTGAGCTGATCATTGCCAATGATCATGTGACAGAGGAAGAAAAACAAGTGTTAAAAACCATCTGTCCTGTTCACTTTGTTCCATTCACACAATTGGATTGGCGCACTCAATTCAGACAAACAGCTATGTTCCTAAACGAAGCGAAGGAAGCAGAAGAATGGCTGATTCATTACGAGGAACTCGTCAATCAAGCGAAAAAGGCATGCCTTTTTGATCCAAAAACCGTCCTGCCTCTTCGTATTTTTCAAGATCAGCTCTACTTGTCTGTAAATCGCACCATGTCCGAAGTGATTTTTCAAGACATTGGCCTTCTGCCAGCTTTTCAGAATGACGGTCAGCTAATAGAAAAAAAAATCAGCATTCGCTCTATACAACAGCTAGATCCAGACGCCATCTTCCTCTTCCTGCATAAGGAGCCAAAAACCATTGCTTTTTATCAAAAGTTAAAGCAGCAGGAGGCTTGGCAAAATCTCAAAGCTGTGACGCAGCAAGCCGTCTATCCGCTCACTTCTGACCCTTGGCGTGAATACACAGCAGCCAGTCATCAACGAGTCATTCAGGACCTTTTATCTTTTTTTCCGTAAAAAGTCCATCCTTTGACAGAGATTTGTCTATGGATAAAAGGACGAAAGCCTAATACAATCTTTAATTGAGAACAATTATCAGTTAAAGGAGAAAACAAATGAAAAAATGGTTCGCATTGCTTATCCTTTGTATCATGACGATCACCGCAGCAGCCTGTGGTGCTGCAGAAAATAAACCTGCTTCAAACACAGCCAAAAGCAAGTCAGCTGAAACAACAGAAACAAATATCAACTACTTAGATCAAACGTACAAACTCAAAACACCAGTGAAACGAATTGTCATTGCTGGAAGCCTTGAATCAATGGAAGATGCAAAATTACTTGGTATCGAGCCTATTGGTGCTTCTACTGTAGGCGGCACATTCCCTGAATTATTTAAAGACATTACAGCGAAAACAGAAGGCATCGGTGAAAAAACAGAACCGAACCTAGAGAAAATCTTAAAACTAAAGCCAGATGTGATACTCGGATCAACCAAGTTCCCGCCTGCAACAATTAAAAAACTAGATAAAGTCCAAACAACAATCCCAGTATCCCATGTCTCTTCTGACTGGGAAAGCAATCTATTATTACTCGGTGAACTGACTGGAAAAAATAAAGAAGCGAAAAACATCATTTCAGATTATCAGAAAGACCTCAAACAAGCGAAAGAAACCCTGAAAGACAAAAGCAGCAACAAAACAGCTGTCATTTTGCGCATTAGACAGGGCGACCTGTACGTATATCCAGAAGACGTATACTTCAACTCTACCTTATATGGGGATTTAGGATTTACAGTACCAAGTGATATCAAAAAAGCCAAAGCACAAGCATTGATTTCATTGGAGCGCCTAGGCGAACTCAATCCTGACTATATTTTTGTTCAGTTCTCTAAAGAGGAAAACTCATCGAATCCAAATGCATTGAAAGACTTAGAGAAAAATAAAATTTGGACAAGCCTAAAAGCTGTGAAAAATGGGCACATCAATGAAAATGTCGTTGATCCTATGCTTCAAGGAGGAACAGCACTAAGCAAAACAACCTTCCTTGATAAGGCCGTCAAATGGTTAGATCAAAACAACTAAAAAGATGCGTGATCAGATTTTTGACAAAGGGCTAAATTGTTTAGCCCTTTGTCTTCTTTTCAACGTAGTTGAAAACCTTTAGGAGAGGATACACATGAACGGAACGTTTCTATATGACGAGTTTAATGGGCGCCAGCTTGATATTTACCTTCCGCAGGACACCTCTATTGATGTTCCAGCTGTCTTTGTACAAGATGGCTCTTCTTTGTTTAGAACTCGCCTGCTAGAGATCGAAAGAATGATCGAAACCAAAACCATCGCGCCAATCATCATCGTCGGCATACACCCCTTCAATCGACTTGACGAATATACGCCATGGAAGGCGTCATCACTGCGATCTGGGTTCCCTGACTTTAAAGGCGAGGCACAGACGTATGTGTCATTTTTAGCGAATGACTTGCTCCCATATATCAAAAGAGAATATCCAGTTCAAGAAACCTGTCATGAACATAGCCACGTAGGTGCTTCATTAGGCGGGCTGTTTGCTATTTATACTTTATTCATGCACCCTGATCTTTTTAAAAACATCGCATCGATCTCCGGGTCATTTTGGTATCAAGATTTTCTATCGTTTGCTAAACAACAAAGCATTCAGTGTGTGGATCACCTTGTCTATTTGTCTGTAGGCAGTGAAGAAGGGAAAGGAAAAACATCTGCTCAACAGCACATGCCTTTATTCAACAAACAACTACATGATCTTTTATTACAGAAAGGGATGCAAGAAAGGCAGCTGCAATATCACATCGAACAAGGGGAGGGCCATCATCAGAAACAATTTCAAAAAAATTTCTTATCGGCCCTAAAGTGGTTTTATCAAAGAGAACGCTAATTTTTTATCAGCATGGCACAAAGCCGATATGATATATTGGAACGTATAGATTGAAAGAGGAGGGATTTGCGCTTGAGACCTTTACAAATCTCAGCCGATACCGCACAAAAGCTAGCTGCATCACTCAATGTACCGTTAGAACAAATCATGCATATGCCGCAGCATATCTTATTAGCTAAATTAGCGGAGCTTGAACAGAAGAAAGATCGTTCTTCTTAAAGAAATAAAGGAGTTTACATTCATGGAACAACAACTAGAAAAATCAACATTACATCCTCGCAGTACAGGACAAACCATCCTGCTGATTGCTGGGATTTTGCTCATTGCATTTAATCTTCGGCCTGCCATTACATCCGTTGGCCCTGTGATCGGCGCGATTCGTTCCGATTTACAGCTTTCAAATGGACTGGCGGGTTTTCTCACGACATTACCACTGCTCTCATTCGCATTGCTTTCTCCAATTGCACCTAAAATCGGAAAACGACTGGGCAATGAACGAACCCTCTGGCTTGGACTTGCCGTCCTTCTCTTTGGGATTGTGATTCGCTCGTTTGGCACCATCACCTTCTTAATGATTGGAACGGCGCTAGTCGGTGTTGGAATTGCGATTTGTAATGTGCTCTTACCGGGGCTTGTGAAGCATAAATTTCCTGCACATGCAGGTTTGATGACAAGTGTATATACGACTTCAATGTCCGTTTTCGCTGCACTTGCATCAGGTGTCAGTGTTCCGCTCAGTCATACGATGCCTGGCGGCTGGAATACATCATTCCTTGTATGGGCTGGACTTGCCCTTCTCGCCATGATGGTTTGGGCGCCGCAGCTTCTTCATCAGAATACAGCGGCCGTCAAAAGTATTTCTCTTACAGAGCAGCCAATATGGCGTTCACGTGTTGCATGGCAGGTGACCTTTTTTATGGGTTTGCAGTCATTCCTTTTCTATAGCAGCATCGCATGGTTTCCTGATATTTTAACATCACATGGAATGAACCTGTCGACAGCTGGCTGGATGCTGTCCATTATGCAGTTTGTTGGGCTGCCATCCACCTTCTTAACGCCCGTTTTTGCAGAAAAATTAAAAACGCAAAGACCGCTTGTCGCCGGCCTTGTCCTTGTGTATTTACTTGGCATGATTGGACTTCTTCTCGGAGGATCGACGCCAATCCTTGTCATCTCTGTTCTTTTGATCGGCATTGGACAAGGGGCCAGTATCAGTCTTGCCCTCACATTCATCGGATTACGAACAACCAATATGGAACAAGCAGCTGCCCTCTCTGGAATGGCGCAGTCTCTCGGTTATTTATTAGCTGCTGTTGGGCCGTTCATGATTGGAATCCTATTTGATTCCACACATACATGGACACCAGCGATTATCATCTTTATCATCATCCTATTTTTCATGTTTTTATCCGGTATGCGTGCCGGACGCAGCGTCTATATTTCAGATCCTTCATAAAAAAGAACCCGTCTCCTCGTGAGACGGGTTCTTTTCTGCTTATGCCTGCTCTGTCACATGTACCTTTAACGTTGCTTGTACCTCTGGATGAAGCTTTACCGGTACATTTGTATAACCTAACGCACGGATGGCGTCATTCAGCTCGATTTTGCGCTTATCGAGTTTAATTTGATGATCTTTTTGCAATTTATCAGCGATTTGTTTGCTTGTAATTGAGCCAAACAAACGGCCGCCTTCACCTGATTTTGCAGTGAGTTCCACTGTTAACGCCTCAAGTGTTTCTTTTAATTGTTTTGCTTGTTCAAGCTCTTGGATGGCATTCTTTTTCTCTTTGTTTTTCTGCCCTTCCAATGCGCTTAGGTTCGTTGGAGTTGCTTCAACAGCTAACCCTTGTTTGATGAGAAAGTTGTGAGCGTATCCGTCAGCTACATTCTTGACTTCGCCTTTTTTCCCTTTGCCTTTTACGTCTTTTAGAAAGATGACTTTCATCTTTGAACCCCTCCTTCGAAATATTCGTCTATGGCAGCCTTTAACTTCCCTACCGCTTCTTCAATGGTTATACCATAAATCTGGGTAGCAGCGTTAGTCAAATGACCGCCGCCGTCTAATGCTTCCATAATAATTTGAACGTTGATATCCCCTAATGATCTGGCACTAATACATACTGTGTCGTCATCTCGTCTAGCGACCGCAAATGACGCTTCTACCTCACTCATTGACAACAGGGAATCAGCCGTCTGGGCAATTGTAATTTGATCATAATACTCCGACCTGTCAGATGGCAATGAAGCGATAGCCACCTGATTTTGATACAGCTCTGTATGCTGAATAAGTTTTGCTCGTTTGATGTAATGATCGACTGTTTCTTTTAAGAACTTTTGCACAAGGACAGGATCTGCTCCCTTTGCACGAAGATAGGATGCTGCATCGAACGTTCTTGACCCCGTTCTCAGAGAGAAACTCTTCGTATCAACAATGATCCCAGCCAGAAGCGCAGTCGCCTCAATCATGTTAATCCGCAATTTCTTCGGCTGATACTCTAAAAGCTCTGTCACAAGCTCTGCTGTAGATGAAGCATACGGCTCCATATAAACAAGTAAAGGATCACGGATAAATTCCTCGCCGCGTCTATGATGGTCAATGACCACGACATTTTCAATCTTATTCAGCAGTCGTTCCTCCATGACGAGAGAAGGTTTATGCGTATCCACGACCACAAGCAATGTGTCATCCTTTGCAAGCTCCATTGCTTCCTCTGGTGTGATAAAACGTGACCAAAGCTCTTCATAATTCTTAATTTCACTAATTAAGCGTTGAACACTGTCGCCAATCTGGTTGGCATCAATGACAATATAACCTTCTTTTCCATTGGCCTGGGCAACCTTTAAAATCCCAATGGATGCACCGATTGAGTCCATGTCTGGGAACTTATGCCCCATGATCATGACATTACCGCTTTCAGATACAATTTCTTTTAAAGCATGAGAAATGACCCGTGCGCGTACGCGTGTCCGTTTCTCCATTGGATTCGTTTTTCCACCGTAGAATTTCACTTTTCCATTCGGCTGTTTAATGGCGACCTGATCCCCGCCTCGTCCGAGGGCAAGGTCAAGACTCGACTGCGCAAGTGCTCCAAGCTCTTTCAAAGAAGGAACGGACGCACCGATCCCGATACTCAGAGTGAGCGTCGCACTATGTGCCCCTGTTTTCTCACGGACCTCGTCTAAAATAGAGAATTTCGACGCTTCAAGCTCAGCTAAAATACTCTCATTTAGAACCGCCATAAATCGTTCAGACGAAATTCTCTTCAGGAAAATACCGTATTCTTGTGCCCAATTGTTGAGCAGAGACGTCACTTCACTATTAATCGCGCTGCGCACTTGATCATCAAGGCCCTGCGTGACATCGTCGTAGTTGTCTAAAAAGATATAAGATAACACCGTTCGTTCATTTTCGTACTGTCGTTCAATCTGCACCTGTTCCGTGACATCAAAGAAATATAAAAGGCGCTCTGACCGTTTAATAATGACTTTGAATTTCCGGTCATTCAGCGTCACATTTTCGGTCTCGACCTCTTGTTTAATAAGAGGCACAATGGACTCGAATGTATCGTACAAGGATCTGCCGACAAGTGTGCTTTCATGAAAGCATGAAGCGAGAAACGGATTCGTCCATTCGATATAATACTGGTCATTAAACAGCATAATACCAATAGGCATCTCCATTAATGCTTCTTCTCCAACCTTTTTGACTCGATAGGATAATGTTGAAATATATGAATCAATCTCTTTCTGTACTTGCGTATCTGCCCACTTTAAGAAGTAGAGCACACCTGCAAGGACGAAAAGACCAACTGCTCCTATGATCCAATTAAAATAAAGGTTGAGGAGGACTGTGACCACCGCAAGAACAATTAACGCGAAGATCGGATACTTGATGACAGGTTTTCTATAGAAGCTTGGCACTGATATCAACTCCTCAACATTCAGAGTGAATTATTTGTTTTTTACTTTTTCTCTTAAATCAAAGCCTATGTCAGCAATCCCTATAATTCGCACAATCACACCGATCGGCGGAAAGAAAACCGTTAGCACAACAGCGAAAATGGGTACCGCTTTTGAGATGTTTTTTTCGTGGCAATAATAGAAGAGAAAAGAAAATCCCTGAATAAGCACCAGTATAAATAAAATTTGAAACGCACTCGTTTGAACGAGCCATAAAAAGCTGCCTTTTTCCGTCTGAATCAGCATCAAAAGCAATGTGAGTAAATAATACCATACCATGCTTTTTGGCAGCCGCATATCCTTAAATTTCTTCAAGGACGGCATGTCTTTGACAAACCGTTTGATCAGAGGCTGCACGAACCAGTGATTCACGAAAGCCATCAGGGTGACCAATATCAATAACGCTACAGGTAAAGCACTTAATGCCGTATCCTGCATCTCTTTAAACTGTTTGAGCTGTTTGGCTATGTCCTTTTCAGAAGCCCCGGATTGCTTTAAAACACTCTCTACCATCGGCATCATTTGCTCAATCGACTCTTTCGCCATATTCATGATATCGATTTGAAAGAGCTGAACACTGATAACAAAAGAGATGAGAATACTGAACAAATAAATCAGCGCACCTGTAATGATGGCATTTCCAGGCTGCCTTCTGCTGTAGAAAACACCCATGCCTAATCCGACGGCAATTAAGATAGGTGCACTCATGAGCCCAGCCATAGACCCAATTAAAAAGCTGATCACTATGCCAATAGCGCCAGCAGCAATTCCTTTTTTCAAGCCGTGTCTGATTGTATAGAGGATGATCGGAATCGGAGCAGCTAGAAAGAAAATAATAGATAATAGCGGCACATACAAATAAAACAGCATCATGACCGCAAAAATACTCATCATGATTGCGCCCTCTACTAACGCTTTTGTTTGTTTCACACCTTCACCTCTATCCAATCCTTTTGTCTATATCTTGCTCAATGTGTCCTTCTATGTATACGTATGATGTAAGCTCCATCATGTCTTGCCCCAACCTTTATTTTACCATAGCGGTAAATCTCAAGTAAAATGCAGGCTGTCCTGGGAGCGTTTCACGTGGAACGCCGATATGGAATCGCACATGCAAGTTTTCAAACAGCATGTTACAATTTTTTAGATTATTCTTAGCTATAAACCCTGAATTCAAGGTCAAAAGCTGTTAGAATAGAAACATCATCAATAAATGTAAGAAGGAGAATTCACATGGGAAAAACACTCGTATTCGGACACAAAAATCCTGACACAGACACGATTTGCTCTGCTATTGCTTACGCTGATCTGAAAAACAAAATCGGCGTTCAGGCAGAAGCCGTCAGACTTGGAGAAATCAATGGAGAAACACAATACGCATTAGATTTCTTTAAACAAGAAGCACCACGTTTCATTGAAACGGCTGCAAACGAAACAAAGCAAGTCATTCTTGTCGATCATAACGAATTCCAGCAAAGTGTAAGCGACATTGATCAAGTACAAGTTACTGAGGTCATTGACCACCACCGTATTGCCAACTTTGAAACAAGTGAACCTCTTTACTATCGTGCTGAGCCTGTAGGCTGTACAGCAACGATCTTAAACAAAATGTATAAAGAAAACCAAGTGACAATTGAAAAAGAAATCGCTGGTTTGCTTTTATCTGCGATCATTTCTGATTCCTTACTATTCAAATCCCCAACATGCACACAGCAAGATATTGATGCTGCGCATGAGCTTGCAAAAATCGCAGGGGTAGATCCAGAAGTTTACGGCCTAGACATGCTGAAAGCAGGCGCTGATCTAAGCCAAAAAACGGTTCAAGAATTAATTACACTTGATGCGAAAGAATTCGCACTAGGCAAAAGCAAAGTCGAAATTGCACAAGTCAATACAGTAGATATCGCTGAAGTGACAGCAAGACAGGCTGACATTGAAGCGAAAATCAATGAAGTCATTGCAGCAAAAGGTCTTGATCTATTTGTTTTAGTCATCACAGATATTTTAGAAAATGACTCCCTTGCTCTTGCACTCGGTGCAGAAGCAGCAAAAGTAGAAAAAGCATTTAACGTCACACTTGAAAACAACACAGCTTTACTAAAAGGTGTTGTATCAAGAAAGAAACAAGTCGTACCTGCACTGACAGACGCACTTTCTTAATAAAACACGACAAGACTGCTGAATTGTTCAGCAGTCTTTTTTGTCTGTCTTCTTTTTAATGAATGTACGTATCACTCACGAGAATATCCTTTAGCACGCTTGTTGGAATCGTGAATTCAACAACACCCATGTAGCCAGGCGCGACATCATATTCATTAAAGGAAATCACAAGCTTCCCTTTTGAATTGATATAGAAGTTTTGATCCGGCTTAATTTTCTTAAATGGATCCGCCATATCTTGCTTGCCAATCCAATACATTTTGTTTGAATCCTCTTTCATCTGTTTCTTCATTTGTTCTTTAATATTTTCACTAATCACATCAATATAACGATCATCTTTAAACAGGCTTGGTAATGTAATAAGGACATGGTTTTTCTTATCAACCGTATCATATGTCATTTCCTCTGCCGCAGAAGCCTGAGTCGTCACCTTGTATCGGCCTAGTGAAAGGATTTGATCATTGTTCGTTCTCACTTCATAACCGCTCTCAACACTTAAATGACCATTTTTATAACCCTTTGTTTCCTTTTCAAAATCTTGATACAGCTTTTTGTTTTCAGCTAAATATTTTTGATTCAGGCTGTCTTGTAATGTTCCGTCCCCAAGTCCTGAAACGTGTGGTGTTTTAAGATCAATATTCGTTCCTTGATCGCTCTTTTTAAATTCTGTAAACGTTACGACTTTCACCAGCTCGCCAATGACAGGCACCTCTGAAATCGCTCTTGCTGCCTGTGGACTGACATTAACCGTTGTAACAAAAAGAGCAGCAGCCGCAACAAGTCCGATGGTCCATTGCTGAAAATGAGGTTTTTTATTTTTTCGTTTCAACGTTCGTTCAACCATTGCATCATATTCCGGTGGAATAGGAATTTCTAAATATTCATCTTTTAAATGTTCCAAATACTTATCCATTTATATTTCCTCCTGTGATAATTCTACTTTTAAAAGCCGCAGCGCCTTATATAATCTTGTTTTAATGGTGTTTTCATTTTCATCGAGAATCTGGGCGATGTCCTCTAATTTTAAATCTTCAAAGAATCTCAAAATAATGATGACCCGATACATCTCAGGCAAATCCTCTATAGCCCGTCTGACGTCTTGATCCTCGTATACATCTGATTCGCCCTGTGATAAGAATTCAAGCGTTTCATCATCTGTCACCTGCACCCGCTTCTTCTTTCGTAAAAAGTCTAGGGCAGCGTTCACCACGATTTTATAAAACCAGCTATGCATCTTGCTCTCATCCTCTAATCGGTGAACAGATTTGAGTGCTTTATGAATGGCCTCCTGTACAACATCCATAGCATCTTCTGGGTTTTTGACATAACTATAGGACAACCGATAAAAACTGTGTTTATGCTCCATGACGTAATCCGCAAATTGATCATCTATTTTTCGTTTCTTCATTTTACAAAGAGCTCCTTTATCTTAAATGCGCATCTGTTATTTCTTACATTGGATAGACGCGCGCCTTTTGAAAATAGTTTGCGCTCGGTTATTTTTTTAACATGTCATCGCATTTACGTTCCTATACAAAAAGAGCGAACCTGATGGGTTCACTCTTTCCAAGCGGATAATGTTTGATGGACAAACTGTTTTAGTGGAGAAAGCGGATGAATAATAGGAACGCCTGTCTTCTGCTCCATCTGCTTTGCCGCACGAACCATCGAAAGCTGCATCACACAAATGTCTCTCCCTTTTTGCATCATACATGTTCTCAGCTGCTCCTTGATTTGTTCATCATAGGCTTGTATATCACCGTTTAGGCAGAGATGAAAGACATCCTCCATCACAACCATGTCTACTTCAAGCTGTTTGCCCCGCTCTGTGGCATATGATTCAAGCCGATGCATCGTCCCTTCCACTGTATCTGGGTTGGAAAACACCAGTTGAAGAGGCCCTTGTTTCTCACAAATCAGCTCAAATAACGGTTCATCGATCGGAACAATCGGTTGTTTAAAGAGGTGCTGCTGATCACCCAAAGCGGCAATGTATTGTGTACACGTGAGCAGAATGAGATCGGCTTTACTTTCTTGCTTTAATCTGTTGATAGCATACGTTTGCTGCTTGTGTTGATCAAATGCAGGATCTTGTGTCGCGCGTTCTATAAATGATGAATCGACCGTGTGATGCAAATCAACATCTGTATCACCAAAAACATCTTCTATATAAGACTGATTGGATGGATGGGCGTGAAGGCAGTGTAATCGAATCATCTGGTTTGCTCCTCGTGAAAGTTTTCAATCATTATATCAATCCTTGTATGAAATAGGGAACAACATGACCATATTGTTAGGGAGATATTGAAGGAGGGATTCGAATTGAAAGAAGATCAACAGCCTAAACCATCTTCAGAGTCAGAAGAAACCTTAACGAATCGGCAAGGTCATCCCGTAACAGACAATCAAAATATGAGAACTGTTGGGAATAGAGGACCCACTACGCTTGAAAACTACGATTTCCTAGAGAAAATCAGTCATTTTGATCGTGAACGCATCCCTGAACGTGTCGTTCATGCACGCGGTGCTGGAGCTCACGGTTATTTTGAAGCCTACGGCACATTCGGGGATGAACCCATCTCTACCTATACGAGAGCGAAATTGTTTCAGGAAAAAGGGAAAAAGACGCCTGTTTTCGTTCGTTTTTCTTCAGTGATCCACGGCGGTCATTCGCCAGAAACATTACGCGATCCGAGAGGGTTTGCGATTAAATTTTATACAGAGGAAGGCAACTGGGATCTCGTGGGGAACAACCTGAAAATTTTCTTCATCCGAGATGCTTTAAAGTTCCCTGATTTGGTTCATGCCTTTAAGCCAGATCCTGTCACCAATCGTCAGGACGGCGAGCGTATTTTTGATTTTGTCTCACAATCACCTGAGGCGACGCATATGGTGACATTTCTCTTTTCACCGTGGGGCATCCCTGCAACATACAGGCACATGCAAGGCTCAGGTGTCCATGCGTACAAATGGGTCAACCATGACGGAAAAGCGGTGCTGGTTAAATATCATTTTGAACCGAAACAAGGCATTCGCAACCTGACCCAAGAACAGGCGCAAGCGATTCAGGGAGAAAATTTTAACCATGCCACACAGGATTTATATGAAGCCATTGAGCAAGGAGATTATCCTGAATGGGAGGTATATGCACAGATCATGGAAGATGATGCCCACCCTCACCTCGACTTTGACCCGCTAGACCCGACAAAACTTTGGTACAAAGATGACTATCCATGGAAACCAATCGGACGGATGGTATTAAACAAAAATCCAGAAAACTATTTCGCAGAAGTCGAGCAGGTTGCCTTTGGGACTGGCGTACTCGTAGACGGTTTGGACTTCTCAGATGATAAATTGCTACAAGGCCGCACCTTCTCCTACTCTGACACGCAGCGATATCGTGTAGGGCCAAACTATTTACAGCTGCCGATCAATGCACCGAAAAAGCATGTCGCCACCAATCAGAGAGACGGACAAATGGAATACCATGTCGATCAAGGCAAAGGCCAAAATCCCCATGTGAATTATGAGCCATCGATCCTCGGAGGATTAAAAGAAGCCAAACAGGATGGAAAGGATCATACGCCTTTTGTAGAAGGTGAAGTCAAACGAGAAGCCATTGACCGCCCGAACAACTTTGGACAAGCGGGAGAAACATATCGCCGTTTTAATGATTGGGAGCGTGAGGAACTGATTAAGAACTTAGTCAATACCCTTGCGACATGTCAAAAGGACATTCAAGACCAAATGATCGAAAACTTTACAAAAGCAGACCCTGATTACGGAAAGCGTGTTGCTGACGGCTTAAAAGCCTTTAAACAAGAGCAGCCAAGCGGACCTATCGGCTCTACAGGCGCTGCCGAAGCCGTGGACGAAGCCATCAACAACAGCACACCATCAGATCCTTATTAATGAAAAAAAGAATGCAGCGGCGAGGCTGCATTCTTTTTGTATACATCTATTAAGCGTTTTGACCTTTTTTGATCCATTCTGCCACATTGACTGTACGTTTTGCCTGATGTTTCACAGCGGCTTCTGCATCCTCTTGGATTTTTCCATTTTGGTCAACAGTGACACTTACGCCATAAGGGTTGCCCCCTGCACCGTATAAGGAATCATCTGTGTATCCAGGAGCGGCAATAATGGCTCCCCAGTGGAACATCGTCGTATATAGGCTGAGAACCGTCTGCTCCTGTCCGCCATTTGCGTTTTGAGCTGAAGTCATCGCGCTGACTGCTTTGTTTGCCAATTTACCTTGGAACCACAAGCCGCCTG
The DNA here is from genome assembly GCF_019266135.1 of Bacillus sp. F2HM. Lineage (NCBI taxonomy): Bacteria > Bacillati > Bacillota > Bacilli > Caryophanales > Bacillaceae > Bacillus > Bacillus sp. F2HM. Next base: position 31,798 of record NZ_LRMO01000007.1, on the reverse strand, counting down.
TTGTATCTAAGAACTGCTTCATTTGAGCTGGCAGGTTACCGAAACGTGTCGGCATGCTAAAGATGATGGCATCTGCCCACTCTAAATCACTTAATTGAACCTCTGGCACATCCTTTGTTTCGTCTAAATGTGCTTTCCATGCTGGATTTGAAGCGACAACTGCTTCTGGTGCCAATTCAGCAACCTTTAATACTTTGACCTCTGCGCCAGCTTCTTTTGCTCCCGCTTCAGCCCATTTCGCCATCTGATAGTTTGTACCTGTTGAACTATAATAAATAATCGCTAATTTTACGTTTTCCATTTGTTCCAGCTCCTTTTGTTTGTTTTGCCCAAAAAGCTTCTGTAAAAATCCCACCTGTATTCCCCACCTTATTTAAAATTGACGACGATACCATAAAGCCGCAGCATCGACTTCTTCTCTCGTTAGCTGATGTCCGCGATTTTCCCAATGAAGTGTAACCGATGCACCTGCACCCTGCAGCAATTGCTCCAGCTCCTGTGATTCCTCTGGACGGCACATTGGGTCATTTTCACCAGCTGCTATAAAGACTTGTTTCCCCGCTAATGAAGGCAATGAAACTCCGCGTCTTGGAACCATTGGATGATGCAGGATGGCGCCTTTTAGGGCATCCCCATAATGGAATAACAAGCTTCCAGCAATGTTTGCCCCATTGGAATATCCGATAGCTACCACATTGTGACGATCAAATCCATATTCATCAGCTGCTTCGCCGATAAATGTATATAGTTCCTCAGTACGTTCAATCAAATCCTGTTCATCAAATACACCCTCTGCCAAACGTCTGAAAAAACGCGGCATGCCGTTTTCTAATACATTCCCTCTCACACTAAGAACAGATGCATCAGGATCTACTATATGTGCAAGCGGCAATAAATCTTCTTCCGTCCCGCCAGTTCCATGCAGTAATAACAGGACAGGTCTTTGTTCATTCTTTCCTTTTCGAAAAAGATGCTTCATCATGAATCTCCTTTCCCTTTAACTTCTCTCACTTCAATTGGCAGTACAATTTGTTCAATCTGACGGCGCTGCGCCTCATATTGCGGTGGCAGTTTCAATGCTTCACCCATTGTTTCCACTGATTCATCGTGTGCAAACCCTGGAGGATCAGTAGCGATCTCAAATAATATGCCGCCAAGCTCTCTAAAATAAATAGCATTAAAATAATTTCGATCTTGCACAGGTGTCACTTGATACCCGCTTTGTGCAATATGTCTTTGCCAATCTAATTGATCCTGATCATCTGTTGCTCTCCATGCAATATGGTGCACAACCCCAACACCCATACGTCCTCGTGGAACAGGCGTAATGTTCACATCAATCACATTGCCTATTTCACCAAACGAACGGAATCTCACATAGTCTCCTTCGGCTCCCACTCGTTCAAGTCCCATCGTTTGCTCTAGCAGCTGCATCGTTTGCTCCGGCTGTGATGTTAATAAAACAGCTCCGCCAAATCCTTTAATGGCTACATCTGGTGTGACACCATTAAATGTCCACTCGTTTTGCTTTCCTTCCGCACGCTCTACCAGCTCAATCAATAAGCCGTGTGGATCTTCAAATGAGAGAAAAGCTTCCCCAAAACGTTCAACCATTTCATAAGAGACATTAAACTGCTCAAGACGATCCTTCCAGAAAGAGAAAGCGCCTGTCGGTACGACATATGTCGTCACGCCCACTTGACCTGCACCAATTTGACCTTTTTGTGCACCTGGCCAAGGGAAAAACGTAATAATTGTCCCTGGAGAGCCGCCTTCATTTCCAAAATATAAATGGTATGTGCCCGGATCATCAAAATTCACGGTCTTCTTCACGAGACGAAGTCCTAAAACACCTGCATAAAAATCAACGTTCTCCTGAGGATGACCGACAATAGCTGTAATATGGTGAATTCCTTCTGTTTTTTTCACTTCTAATGACCTCCTAATCATGAAGTAATAAGCCTCTATTCATTATGTCTTTACTGACATCTTTATATTATCTCGAATTCGAGATAATAGATCAAAAAAATATATTTATCTCGAATTAAGGATATGATGTTTTTAAGTAAATGTCAATGATTTTTGTTTTTCTTTTAAAAAGGCAGAGCTGTTTTGCATAAACAGCCCTGCTTTCCCTTGTTTATTGCAGCAACTTTTTCTTTTTTAAATAGGCCTTCGCTACCTGAAATGCATCCTTTCCCTTCACATTGACTTCATAATTCATTTCTCTCATCTCATCGTCTGTGATTTGACCCGCAAGCTTATTGAGAGAGGTCTCAATCTCAGGGAATTCAGTTAATGTCTCCTGCCTGAGCAGCGGTGCTCCTTGATATGGCGGGAAAACATGCTGATCATCATTAAGCACCTTTAATTTGTATTGTCTCAATTCACTGTCTGTCGAATACGCATCGACTAAATTGATATCTCCTTTTTGAATCGCTCGATACCGAAGCTTCGGCTCCATCGTCACAACATCGTCAAAGGAAAATTGATAAGCTTTTTGAATACCTCGATACCCATCCTGACGATCAGAAAACTCTAAGGTAAATCCAGCTTTTATACGGTTTTTGATCTTCCCTAGATCTGAAATATTGGTCACCTCATATTGATCAGCCAGTGACTGCGGCACGGCTAAAGCATACGTATTGTTGTATGCCATGGGCTCAAGAAGGCGGAGCTGAAAGGACGATTCCAATCCACGCCGCGCTTGCTCATACACTTTTCTTTTATCTGTGCTTTTTGCTGTTTCTTTGAGGAATTCAGAAATTGCTGTACCCGTAAACTCAGGATAAATATCAATATCACCAGAGCGTAAAGCCTGGAAAACAAAGGACGTCTTACCAAGACCGGGCTTCAGGTTCACTTGAATATCTGTATCCTGTTCAATTAAAAGCTTATACATCGAGATCAAAATCTCAGGCTCTGATCCTAGCTTCCCGCCAATGGTGATTTCTTTCTTTTCTTGCTGAAACAGCACGGGGGCAGCGACAACTGCTCCTGCAATCAGAGCAAAAACAGTCACAGAGATCACAGTCTTTTTAAAGGAAATTTTCTCAAAGGTACGCAGCACCACATCAAATAATAGAGCGAGTAAGGCAGCTGGTATCGCGCCAATGACAATGAGCGACATATCATTTCGATCAATTCCCAGCAAGATTAAGCTTCCTAATCCCCCAGCCCCGATCAGTGCTGCCAGAGTGGCGGTCCCCACAATGAGTACCATCCCGGTTCGAATACCAGCCATGATGACTGGCATGGCAAGAGGAAGCTCCACCTTTAATAACCGTTTGCGATGATTCATCCCCATAGCAAGCGCCGCTTCTCTCAGAGAAGGATCAACCTCCTGAATGCCTGTATATGTATTTCTTAAAATAGGGAGTAGGGCATAGACCACAAGCGCAATAATCGCAGGTACTTGCCCAATCCCCACGAGAGGAATCAACAAGCCAAGAAGTGCGAGCGACGGAATCGTTTGTAAGACGGCCGTCACCCCGATGACCCACTCCGCTAGCTTTGGAACCCTCGTTAAATAGATACCTAATGGAATAGCAATCAAAATCGCTAAAAATAAAGCAATAAAAGAAATTTGAATATGCTCAAGTAAGGCATGTCCCAATTGTTCTTTGCGTTCCCATAACACACGGGTCCAATCATTCATGTGACTCGCCCCTCTCTTTAGGAGAATCAGCTAAATACTGAATCACTGCTTGACGATTCACTAGTCCAATCCGCTCTCCATTCTTTTCAACAGCCAATTCCTCGTGCTTTGCCAATTGAGACAAGACTTCATCCAGTTCGGCATCTGATGAGACCGCCTCATAGGGTAAAAGAGCTTCGTGGGCTATCGGTTGTGCCAAGGTTTCCAGCTCAAAAGCTCGATGTCCCACATGGCGGGCAGCCCCTGAAACAAACTCCTGTACAAAGGCATTGGCTGGATGTTGAACCAATTCCTCAGGACGTCCGATCTGCACTACTTTTCCTTCATTCATCACACAAATCCGATCACCAAGCTTCATAGCTTCCTGCATATCATGCGTCACAAAAACAATGGTTTTTTGTATACGGCGCTGCAAATCAAGCAGATCATCCTGCAATTTCTCCCTCGTTAGTGGATCTAACGCACTGAAAGGTTCATCCATCAGGACAATCTCAGGATCAGCTGCAAGTGCACGTGCCACACCGACACGCTGCTGCTGTCCACCAGAGAGCTCTGCTGGCTTTCGATGTCGATACATAGCAGGATCAAGCCCGACCATCAACATGAGTTCATCGACACGCTGATTGGTCTCATTCCGGCTCCACTGTTTAAGCTCTGGCACCACAGCAATATTTTCTTCTATGGTCATATGAGGAAAAAGCGCAATTTGCTGCAAAACATAACCGATATCCCAGCGCAGCTCATACATATCATAATCACTTATTTTTTGACCCTTTATGTAAATCTCACCTTCTGTAGAAGAAATGAGACGATTGATCATTTTCAATGTTGTCGTTTTCCCGCTGCCACTAGGTCCAATCAATACAAAAAACTCACCTTTCTGAATCTCCAAATCAACGGATTGAACGGCATAGCGCTCATCAGAAAATTGCATCGATACCTTTTTAAATTCAATCATCTTCCCACGCCCTGACTGCAATTATTTTCTAGACTACCAATATGACAGATCAACCTCATATTTGTATAGAATAAACTGTCACTTTTACATACTTCCCCTCGGTTGACTGTCAGAAACAACTCTAGCAAAAATAGATGAGATTCACAGTGAGGAAAATAAAAAAAGCGAAGAGCCCGGGGCTCTCCGCTTTTTAAGTCAACGACTTACTCACCAGTAACGTATGGAAGTAATGCCATTTGACGTGATCTTTTGATCGCTAAAGTCAATTTACGTTGATACTTAGCGCTAGTTCCTGTTACACGACGAGGTAAAATTTTACCACGCTCAGAAACAAACTTTCTAAGAAGATCAACATCTTTGTAATCGATGTGCGTGATACCGTTAGAAGTAAAGAAACATACTTTACGACGTTTCGCACGACCGCCTCTGCGTCCACCTGCCATTTGTTTTCACACCTTTCCTTTAGTCATTTTTTCAGATCAATTAGAATGGCAAATCATCATCGGAGATGTCAATCGGTTTACCATCGTTCGCAAATGGGTCATCATTAAAGCTATTTCCCTGATTACGATTTTGGTTGTTTTGATTGCCATATGGATTTTGACTTGGTTCATTTCCAAATGGATTCTGATCGTTTTGGCTACCGCCATAATACTGGCCTCCGCTATTGCCACCGCCGCTGTATCCACCTGAACCAGCACCGCCGCTCTTAGGCTCAAGAAATTGAACACTTTCAGCTTGAACCTCTGTCACGAAGACACGCTGTCCTTGCTGATTTTCATAGTTTCTTGTCTGCAAACGACCGTCTACACCGGCAAGACTTCCTTTTTTCAAGAAATTAGCCACGTTCTCGGCTTGTCTTCTCCAAGTAACACAGTTAATGAAATCGGCTTCACGCTCTCCAGATTGATTCGTAAACGTACGATTCACAGCTAGAGTAAACGTGGCTACAGCCGCACCATTAGGCGTGTAGCGAAGCTCAGGGTCTTTTGTTAGTCTTCCGACCAATACAACACGGTTTAGCATATTGAAAGACCACCTTTAAATATATATTTCAATGATTTATACTTCTTCTTTAACAACAATGTGGCGAATGATATCGTCACTGATCTTAGCTAAGCGGTCAAATTCTTGAACTGCTGCAGCGTCAGATTGAACGTTTACGATTTGGTAGAAACCGTCACGGAAATCGTTGATTTCGTATGCAAGACGACGTTTACCCCAATCCTTTGTTCCAGTGATCTCCGCACCGTTAGAAGTTAACACGTTATTGAAACGCTCGATAACTGCTTTTTTAGCCTCATCGTCAACTGTTGGGCGGATGATGTACATAACTTCGTACTTTCTCATCTGATTGCACCTCCTTTTGGTCTAAGCGGCCCTAAACGGGCAAGGAGCAATAAATTATATTACTCACAATTGTATATTATAACAAATCACTTGGCCTATGACAAGAACCTATACATTAAAACGGAAATGAATGACGTCTCCATCTTTCACTACATATTCTTTACCTTCTAGACGAACTTTCCCTGCTTCTTTAGCAGCAGACATGCTTCCGCCAGCTAGTAAATCCTCATACGCAACCGTTTCAGCACGAATAAATCCACGCTCGAAGTCTGTGTGAATGATTCCAGCACATTCTGGCGCTTTCATTCCTTTTTTAAATGTCCAAGCACGTACCTCTTGCTCACCTGCTGTGAAATACGTAGCTAATCCTAGAAGTGAATAAGATGCTCTAATTAGCTGATCAAGCCCTGACTCATTAATACCAAGCTCTTCAAGGAACATTTGCTTCTCTTCTCCTTCAAGCTCTGCAATTTCAGACTCGATCTTCGCACAAACGACGATAACTTCAGCGTTTTCACCAGAAGCAAACTCACGGATTTGCTGCACATATTCGTTGCCCTCATGATCTGCTACTTCATCCTCACTCACATTTGCTACATAGAGAACTGGTTTAGATGTGAGTAAATGAAGCTGTTTCACAAGCTTTTGCTGCTCATCAGTAAATTCTACAGATCTTGCCGATTTCCCAGCTTCAAATGCGTTCATTAGCTTCGACAAAATCTCAAATTCAGCTACTGCTTCCTTGTCCTTTTGTTTTGCAAGCTTACTCACACGAGCTAAACGCTTTTCAACTGTTTCTAAATCAGCCAAAATCAATTCGAGATTAATCGTTTCAATATCTGCCACAGGATCAACCTTACCAGCTACGTGTGTAATGTTATCATCTGCAAAAGCTCTGACCACGTGACAAATCGCATCTACTTGTCGAATATGAGAAAGGAATTTATTCCCTAAACCTTCACCTTTAGATGCACCCTTGACAATACCCGCAATATCAGTGAATTCGAAAGCAGTGGGAACTGTCTTTTTCGGCTGCACCAATTCTGTTAGCTTTTGTAAACGCTCGTCAGGAACTTCTACAATTCCGACGTTTGGATCAATGGTACAAAACGGATAGTTAGCAGACTCCGCTCCAGCCTGTGTAATTGCATTAAATAGCGTTGACTTCCCGACGTTAGGTAAGCCAACAATACCAGCTGTTAAAGCCATTCTTTCATCTCCTCTATATCAAACGTGCTCGTTATACTGCGTAATATGAACCTAGAGCAATTATAAGTAGGTTTACATGAAAAGACAAGCTAACCATCATGCATTTTCAATAGAAGAAACATCGTCAAAAAGAATAAATCAATGCTTCAAAACGAGAAGATGCACCTGGTTTTGCTGTAGAAAAGACAAATTTAATAAAAAAAGCATGAGGCCTACTTAAGCAGTTGGCTCCTCATGCTTGACGAGAATTTTCTTCATTTTTCGTTCAAAATCTCTTCTTGGGATCATCACGCTGTGTCCGCAGCCTTCACATTTAATACGGATATCCATGCCCAAACGAATGACCTTCCACCGATTGGCACCACATGGATGGGGCTTTTTCATTTCTACAACATCATGTAACCCAAACGCTTTGTCTGCCATCAGCCTTCACCTCTCCTTGCTCACTTCATTGAATCTATTGTACAAAAAAACGGTGATGAAGGGCAATGCACAAAACCAAGAGCCTCTTTCAATCGTTCATCCTATTCTTTTTTAGAGAAAAAACCCTTCTTTTAGATCATTTTATTTGTGACCAATAGTTACTTAAACTCCGTTTTTTTTCAATATTGTCACAAACACTGTAGGTCAAAAGGTTTTTATTGGTAGAACGCGGTGGTTTTTCCATATTTTTTGATTTATGATATCTGCATAAATGTTATGTGAGGGAGCAGGTACGATGGTCAATCGAAAGGATAGATTAACTGATAAAGAATATAAAATCATATCCGATCATGCTGGAAATATAGACAATTACCAGCAGCACCATACGATAGAAATAGGTCAGCAAACACTCACTGTCCACGATTTTCTAAAGATCGACCATAAAATATATGGTTTAACAATGCAGCCAGAACAATCAGATGAATTCATCGTCGCTTTTCACTGTCCACTGCCAAACCAAATGACGGTGACATCTAAGCAAGATGTACACAACGCGGCACAGTCATTACTCAAAACAGACTATGCCTATCCAATTGAAAGAAAGTCCCTTGATGGCAATCAAGACCATGTCTTTTTTAAAGGGAAGGAATACATAGAGAAAGTCTGTCAGAAGCATCCGAATGCAGGTATCCATCTCACTGGACAAGCACTTGCCGGTGCTGTTTGTGCTTATGTTGCAACAGAACAGCCAGCTGTCAAAAAAGCCGTCACCTTTGACAGCCCAAATATATGGAGCAGCCTGTCGCCTTCGATTCAGCAAAAGGCGCAGCAAGGTCAATATACACGCATGTTGATTGAATATATTCAGCCTAGTCATTACGTCGGTTTACTCAATCGCCATGATCAAGGAGTTGGGCAAGTCAAGTACACCGTACCGCCACGGCAGCAAGACTCAGTCCAAGAATCCGTTAAATACAAAAAAAGGGAAATTGACACCTTTTTAAAATCAGCTTTTGCATCTATGAATATAGAATGGAACGAATCCTTTGATACAAATGCTTTTTTAGCTCTCGTTTCAGGAGAATTCAAAGCAAATGGATATTCATTCCATCCGAATGGATCCGCCCGTATTTTAGATGAACAGCTTGATCATAATACAAGTTTTACAGCCATGCTGCTGCAAGAAATTCATTCTGGACGTGCATATGCACAAAGCGGACTTGAAATTATCATAAAATCCCATTTACTGAAAAATTCATCCTATGATCTACAAAGTATTATTGAACATGAAGTGCACACTGTATTTGAAAAAATCGATGGAATTGATGAAAGCGTAAAAGACGCCGTCCATCATGTGAAACAAGAGCTCAAAGGACTCGTCGGCTTTGGCCACTATGATTTATTAAGTCATAGTGATGTGGAAGCACTGGTAGAGGAAGTCAGAATGGAACAGACACATTCCTCCTTTTATTCACACGAAAAACAACTGAATGCCTTGTACACCCTGAGGGATTACGAACAAGAGCTTTCTGCCCTTTCAAGACATATGTACACAATGGGTGATGACTACGCCAAGGCAGATAGACGCCTTGCGATGCAAATGGGTATTCATTAAGAAAGGAGTCATCGCATGATCAATCAAAATAAGCCTCCTAGTGACGCCCAGCGTTTCTTGCAAAATGTGAGTGCCCGCCGCTCCATGTCTGTATTCGAAAATCAATCGGCACCAAATACACAAACACATTCTCCTGAAGAAATCGCCGCCATTCAGGCCATGCGCAGAGAAGGACAGCGAAAGGATCTAAAACGGCTGCTCAAAATGCGGCTGCACGACGAATTAGCAAATACTCGCGTGCACTTGGAGTATCAATTGGCTAAAACAGAAGACATGATAAACCAGACGACCATTGTCAAACAACACATTTCCCAGCATTTAAAGGGACAGGCCATTTCAGAATTAGAGGATCGCCTCCAGCGTCTCAAGCAAATGCCTGTCTATGATGATATCAAAGAAGCTATTGATTCAATTCAGATCAAATAAGCACAGCTCTAAAAAAGAGAGGTGCTTATTTTGTTTTATCAATATAATTTTTAGAACGAGAAAATATCTTTTTACTTAAAATCGGATACAGCATTAAACAGACGAGCAAATACAGATTCAACAAACTATAAATTGGATACAAGAAAGCAATCAAATCAGCAAATCCAAGAGATGTTAAAGGTGCCATCAAAAGAAGCATCACCAATACAACCAGCCAGCGGGGCATTCGTACAAAAGAAAGCATCCGGCTGGATAATCCAAATAAACCTGCTGCCGTCGTCGTATAAATTGCTAGACAAAGGACAACGGTCATAAACACAAACAAAGAAGTCGGCGCCCCTTCTAATACTGTAAACAAAGGAATTCCCTCTGATGAAAGACTTCCCGAAATATCAACCAGTATTTCGTTATACACATACGAGATGACACCAAAAATAAGACCGCTTAAGATACTCGCCACTTTGGCTTCCCCAAGCCCCTTCATTTCTTTCCCAACCGAAGACAGCACTGCCACAACAGATAATATGTTCAAAGAAGCAAAGACAATGCTGGCAGGCCAATTGTACTGCTGCCCAAAATCAATCCGCCACATATGATCATGGTTCATATAATAAAAAACAAACGCATAGATGAGCCCCGCCACCAAAATTGGTATAATGAAAGCATTCACAGATAAGAGCCCTTTCACATCCCAGAAAAAAATCATAAATGAAAACAAACAAAACGCGCCGATGCCAACCCAAAAAGGCACATGATACATCTCAAGCGTCACCCCGCCGCCAGCAATCATGACCGTCGTTGTCGTGAATAAATAAAGGACAATTAACACGTCATACACCTTAGCCAGCCATGGACCGACAAGCCGTTCCAGCACTGGCACAAAGTGATCGGCACGCACCTCATAACTGATTTTTAACACCACATAGGTAGACAGCATAAACATCAATGTAAACAGTAGAATGGCTAGTCCGCTATCAATGCCAAAAAACTGCCAAATTTCCTGGCCGGAAGCATATCCCGCACCTATTAAGCTTCCTAAAATTAAAAGCGTCCACCTTGAACCAGCCTTCCACACAATCATCACCTCATAGGTATAGAATTAAGCTTGTTTCCGTATACTGTTACTAACTACTATGACAAGGAAGTGAGACCTATGAATAGCAAGAACGGTCTTTTTTTTAGAAATAGGGTAAAAGAATACGTGTCCCATACGGATACAAACGCCATTCAACAGCTTAAAAGTATTTTATTCTCGCATATTCAGAAAGCAGGAAAAAGACCCGTTGCCATCGTTTGTATTGGAACAGACCGCTCAACTGGCGACTCTCTAGGTCCACTTGTTGGTACAAAGCTTTCAGGTCTGGATTTGAAAAAGCTTCATGTATATGGAACACTCTCTGACCCAGTGCATGCGGTCAATTTAAAAGAAAAACTCGCTGAAATTGAACAAGCTCATAAACACCCGTTTATTGTAGCGGTTGATGCCTGTTTAGGAAGAGTGAAAAGTGTCGGTTCCTTCCAAATTGGAGATGGTCCGTTAAAGCCTGGAGCTGGTGTCCAAAAGGAGCTGCCAGAGGTAGGAGATATTCATATTAATGGGATCGTCAATGTGAGTGGTTTCATGGAATATTTCGTCCTCCAAAACACACGTCTTCATCTTGTCATGTCTATGGCCAATACACTTTCTGAAAGTCTATCTCACATTGACCAAATGGATTGGACAAGAGAAAAAAACCGGTCTCTCTTCACCCCTATTCAAAATATCACTGGGAGAATATAAAAAAGACCATCTCATATCAAGATGGTCACTCTGATGATTCCCTCGTAGAAAGCAATTCAAGGATTCTTTCTAAATCTTCATTCGAGAGGAATTCAATCTCAATTTTCCCTTTTTTCTTCTGTTTCTTGATCGTCACGGAAGTACCAAAGTAGTTTTGTAAGAAAGACTCTCTTTCTTTCAACACTCGATCCTTTGGTGCTTCTTTTTTCTTTGTTTCACGTGGAACATTTTCGTTTAACTGCTGAACAAGTTTTTCAACCTGTCGTACGTTTAACCCCTCATCCACGATTTTCTTTACCAAAGGCGCCAGCTTCTTTTTGTTCTTTAAGCTAAGCAATGTCCGGCCATGTCCCATTGATAACGTTCCATTTGCAATCAGCTTTTGGATGTCATCCGGTAAAGTCAACAGACGGAGATGGTTCGCAATATGCGGTCTGCTTTTCCCTAATCGCTTCGCTAATTCCTCTTGCGTCACACTTAGATGATCCAGCAAGGAAGCATACGCTTCCGCTTCCTCTAGTGGAGAGAGATCCTCACGCTGCAGGTTTTCTAAAAGGGCAATTTCTCTCATCAGCGTTTCTGAAAACTCTCGAACGATCGCAGGAATTGTTGTCAGACCAGCTTGTTGTGCTGCGCGAAAACGGCGTTCTCCTGCTACTATGTCATATCCTTTAATCGATTTACGAACAATGATCGGCTGTAAAACACCGTGCTGCTGAATCGATTCTTTCAGATCAGACAACGCATCATCATCAAACGTTTTCCTTGGCTGATAAGGATTCGGACGCAAATCCTTTAATTTAATTTCTTCAACCGTTTCTTCATTTGAGTCTACGTTGTTAAATAGTGCATTAATACCCTTTCCAAGACCTTTAGCCATTCGCATCCACTTCCTTTGCTAAGTCTAAATAGACATCTGCACCTCTTGAACGTGGATCATACAAGATAATAGGCTTTCCATGACTTGGCGCTTCACTCAGCCTCACATTTCTCGGAATGACGGTTTGATAGACTTTATCTCTAAAGTATTTCTTCACTTCTTCGATAACCTGAATCCCAAGATTTGTTCGGGCATCAAGCATTGTCAGCAAGACACCTTCAATGGCAAGATCGGTATTTAAATGTTTCTGCACGAGACGAACTGTGTTTAACAATTGGCTCAATCCTTCCAGCGCATAATATTCGCACTGAACTGGTATTAAAACGGAATCGGATGCAGTTAACGCATTAATCGTCAGCAGTCCAAGTGATGGCGGGCAGTCAATAATCATATAATCATAATTCTGCTTAACAGATTCAAGTGCTCTCTTCAGCCTCACTTCACGTGAGATTGTAGGCACAAGCTCTATTTCAGCCCCTGCAAGCTGTATTGTCGCAGGAATGACATCAAGATTTTCGACCTCTGTCGTCTTAATCACATCAAGAACATCTGCATCATCAACTAAAATATCGTACACACACTTCTCTACGTCGGCCTTCTCAATCCCAATACCACTCGTGGCATTGCCCTGCGGATCAATATCAACTAACAACACTCGTTTGCCTATGTATGCTAAACACGCACCCAAATTAACAGAAGTTGTCGTCTTCCCGACGCCGCCCTTCTGGTTGGTAATCGCTATGATTTTTCCCACGATGTCACCCACTTTCAACTTAACAAGTTTCTCATTCATTCATACTTTCTATTCTATCAAAAAAAGTATGAAACGTTTGCTTTTTTTGTTTCCCTATTATAAATTCGTCGTTGAATGTGCCTTTTCGTACATTAAAGAACGAATGAAAACACACCTAAAAAGTATATTGATATATCTTTTTTAAGAAATAGACATACATCAAAACCCTCACTTCTATCAAAAGTGAGGGTCACATATCAAAAGTATAATTCACCTATTTTGCGGCCTTCACTTACAATGACCTTAGGAGTTACTGTTTTATAGCTTTTCTTTTTTAAAAATCCATAGGGTGTCTTAATGATAAATGTCGCATGTCCCAAAGCGTCCCCTGTTTTGCCATAGGCCTGCCACACGATCTTTGAACAATAAGTCGGGTCCAATGATTGAATAGACATGGTGATGGAATAGCGAGCCTTCGGATGACCTTTCACATAATCGTGTGCCCATTCCCCTGCTAAATGTGCCTTCTCCTCTTGATTAATCCGAATTACCTTTGTATTGGCACTATAGCGAAACCAGTTATGAATGGAATCAAGTTGAGGATGCTGCCGAAACCCTGGAATAGAAGCATAGCTTTTCTCATTAATGACGATACCTGCATGTCCAACCAAACCCTTCACAGCATCAGTGGTTGTCACCAAGATATCTCCTTTTTTAGGGATAATATCGGTACCAGGATACGGCTTTCCTAAAAGTTGCTTGAGGGTGTGCGGCTTTTCATCCGTCACCAGCTCATCATGCTTATTTTGTCTTAAACCATAGTTCTTCAAATCATCGTCAGCTGTAATCAAGTCGATCGAATCGTCGGAAGACGCATACTCTTGATTAAATTGCTGTACAGTCACATCTTTAGAAACAACACCTTGCTTCTTCAGAACGTTCAATTCTTCGTTGGTCATCAGGCCTTCATCCGCATGAGCCGTTGGCGATTTCACAGCGTATATTGTCGCTTCATTTGGAAAAAGAGAAAAAGAAATTAGTAAATAGCAAATAATGGCGAAAATAGTCTTCTTCATTTTCATCAGTAGTTGTCACCTCCTTCATACTACGAAAATCATATTTTACCAATTTATAAATATTATGTAAATATGGTGTGTGCAGAAAATAAGACAAACAAAAAAAGCTGACGAGTGGCGCTCATCAGCTTTTTTCTATTTAGGAATTCGAATCGTTAATTGGATATATTCCTCAAACTCTTCTTCCTCGGTATTTATTTTAAGTCCGCTGTCTTCTACCATGTGGAGAGACTGACGAATGGTATTCATTGCAATTCGTGTATCACGACTAAACGCCTTACGCTTTGGCTTCGGTTTGCGATCTGTTTTTTGTTCAAGCATCTTCACTACACGCTCTTCAGTCTGTTTCACATTCAACTGCTTTTCGATGATTTCCTGCAATAGCGCGATTTGTAATTCTGGAAGCTTTAGGGGCACAAGTGAACGGGCATGCCTTTCAGAGATTTTTTTCTCTAAAATGGCCTGTTGTACCTCTTCAGGCAACTTTAAAAGTCTTAATTTGTTTGCAACAGTTGATTGTCCCTTGCCTAAACGCTGAGCAAGCGCCTCTTGTGTTAAATCATGAAGCTCTAAAAGACGGGCATAAGCATGAGCCTCTTCAATAGAAGACAGCTCTTCTCTTTGCAAATTTTCAATCAATGCCACAGATGCCGTTTCCGTATCAGTAAAATCTTTTATAATAGCGGGGATTTTCTCCCATTGAAGAGTCTGCACCGCTCTCCAACGTCTTTCGCCGGCGATCAGTTCATATTTTCCTTCTTCTTCTGTTGGTCTAACAACAATTGGTTGGATAATGCCATGGGTATGAATCGTCGTGGCCAGCTCTTGTATCTTTTCTTCTGAAAAAATGGTGCGTGGCTGAAAACGGTTTGGCATAATTGTGTCGACCGGGAGCTCCTGTATCTCTTCCTTTAATGTATCATGCTCAGCAATCTCTGCCTCTATTTCGGTTTCACGCTCAGGATGTTCTTTGTCTCCAAGCCCGAAGAAGCGTGAGAGTGAATGCTTCATGAACCTACACCACCTTTAAAAACTACCTTTTTATAATTCTATTTTCTCATGTTTTTTCCTTCTGTAAAATCATAAATATTGAAGAAAAACCGACCTTTTACATGATCAACCTTCTATTGGTGATTTATTAGGTGTTCCTGGTTTTCTAGGATATTTTTTTGGTGTTTGCTTTTTCTTTTCAATGACAATGATGTTCCGTTCGCTTTCTTCTAAAGGAAGAACAAAGGAATGCTTTTCAACAACCTCTCCTCCGAGGACTGTGACAGCTTTTTTCCCTGCTTGCATTTCTTCATCAGCGGCAGATGCTTTTAAGGCAACAAACAATCCTTCCTTTTTCACTAGAGGCAGACATAGTTCGCTCAAGACGGATAAACGTGCAACTGCTCTAGCAGTGACAAGATCATAGCTTTCACGCTTTTCCTTACGTTGTCCAAACGTTTCCGCACGATCATGATAAAAAGTAGTATCTTGTAAGTTTAATCCTTTTGCTAACTCATTGAGAAACGTAATTCGTTTCTGAAGAGAATCAACAATGGTCACATGTAGATGAGGGAAACAAATTTTAAGAGGAATGCTTGGAAAACCAGCACCAGCTCCAATATCACAAATCGTCGTCACTTTGTGAAAATCAATAAAAAATGCTGCTGATATTGAATCATAAAAATGCTTTAAATACACTTCTTCCTTTTCAGTAATGGACGTTAAATTCATTTTCTCGTTCCATTCTACAAGCATGCGGAAGTAGGTTTCAAATTGTTCAAGCTGCACAGGAGAAAGAGTGATCCCTTTCTCCTCTAGTGCTGCTGTAAATTGTTCAATGTTCATGCCGACATCCTTTCTATTCTGCTATCTTCGCAATACGCCCCTGCTCTAAATATACTAAAAGGATAGAAATATCAGCAGGGTTAACGCCTGAAATACGAGAAGCCTGTGCAACAGAAAGCGGTCGGACTTCTTTCAGCTTTTGTTTCGCTTCAGTTGCAATCCCTTTGATGGCATCATAATCAATACGATCAGGAATCTTTTTGTTCTCCATCTTTTTCAGTTTTTCAACTTGCTGGAGTGACTTTTCAATATAACCTTCGTATTTAATTTGAATCTCTACCTGCTCACACACATCAGAAGGAAGCGGTGTTTCCGCAGGAGCTAATTTCACAACAGTTTCATAATTCATTTCTGGACGCTTCATCAAATCACTTGCACGAATGCCGTCCTTCAACTCACTTCCACCGAGTGAACGAATAAATTCTTGAGTCTCTGCTGTAGGTTTAATGATCACAGAATATAAGCGTTTTTTCTCTGCTTCAATGGCTTCTTTTTTCTGCTGGAATGCTTGGAATCTTTCTTCAGAAATTAATCCAATTTGATAGCCAAGTTCAGTTAATCTTAAATCAGCATTGTCATGACGTAGAAGTAGACGATACTCAGCACGTGATGTCAAGAGACGGTATGGTTCATTTGTTCCTTTTGTGACAAGGTCATCGATGAGGACACCGATATATGCATCAGATCGGCTTAAAATGACTTCTTCTTTACCTAATGCTTTTCTTCCTGCATTAATACCTGCCATAATCCCTTGACCTGCTGCTTCCTCATAACCAGACGTACCATTAATTTGGCCGGCTGTATATAATCCAGAAATTTTCTTCGTCTCAAGTGTAGGCCACAACTGAGTAGGCACAATCGCATCATACTCGATGGCATAACCCGCTCTCATCATTTGAACATTCTCGAGTCCTGGGATGGTTGAAAGCATTCGCTGCTGTACATCCTCAGGAAGACTTGTAGACAATCCTTGAACATAAACTTCCTGCGTATTACGACCTTCTGGCTCTAAGAAAATTTGATGTCTCGGTTTATCATTGAAACGCACCACTTTATCTTCAATGGACGGGCAGTATCTAGGACCAGTTCCTTTAATCATACCTGAATACATTGGAGAACGGTGAAGATTCTCATCAATAATTTGATGAGTCTCTAAACTCGTGTACGTTAACCAGCATGGCAGCTGGTCGGTAATATATTCAACCGTTTCATAGGAGAATGCCCGCGGGACTTCATCACCTGGTTGAATTTCTGTTTTACTATAGTCAATCGAGTGGCTATTCACTCGAGGAGGTGTTCCTGTTTTAAAGCGAACCAAATCGAATCCTAGTTCTGCTAAATGATCCGATAATTTAATGGAAGGCTGCTGGTTATTTGGACCACTTGAATACGATAAGTCTCCTAAAATAATACGGCCTTTTAAGAAAGTCCCTGTCGTTAATACAACAGACTTCGCACGATAGTTCGCCCCCGTTTGAGTAACAACACCTTTACATTCATCATCTTCTACAATTAAATGATCTACCATACCCTGCAGCATTGTCAGGTTTGGTTCATTTTCCATTGTTTTTTTCATTTCATGCTGATATTGGAACTTATCTGCTTGCGCTCTTAACGCACGGACAGCAGGTCCTTTCCCCGTATTCAGCATGCGCATTTGAATATGCGTCTTATCTATATTTCGTGCCATTTCTCCGCCTAGAGCATCAATTTCTCTGACGACAATCCCTTTTGCGGGGCCGCCTACGGACGGATTACATGGCATAAAAGCAACCATATCGAGGTTGATAGTCAATACAAGTGTTTTGGCGCCCTGTCTTGCAGAAGCAAGAGCAGCCTCAACTCCAGCATGACCGGCACCCACGACGATTACGTCATAATTGCCAGCTTCATAACCCATTTCTTATGTTCCTCCCTTTACTTTCCTAAACAGAATTGAGAGAATAACTGATCAATCAAGCTTTCATGAACAGCATCCCCAATAATTTCACCCAGCTGTTCCCAGCAGCGTGTTAAATCTATTTGAACTATGTCGATCGGTACGTCCATTTCAATTCCTTCAAGAGCATCCTCAATGGATTGTTTTGCTGCCTGAAGAAGAGCAATATGCCTTGTGTTACTTACATACGTTAAATCTCCACTTTCAATTGAACCCGTGAAAAAGAGTGATTGAATCGCAATTTCGAGCTCATCAATCCCCTTTTCTTGTAATAATGATGTAGTAACCACCGGACGATCCTTCGCTAACTGCTTGACCTTTTCGATATCAAGCTTAGGCTCAAGATCTGTCTTATTCACGATTACGATGATATCCATGCCTGAGACGGCCTCAAAAAGTTTGATATCCTCTTCTGACAATTCCTCGCTATAATTGAGCACAAGTAAAATCAGGTCAGCTTCTTTTAAGACCTGTCTAGATCGTTCAACCCCTATACGCTCAACAATGTCCTCCGTCTCACGTATACCCGCAGTATCGACTAATCGAAGCGGTACACCTCTAACATTTACATATTCCTCAATGACATCTCTCGTTGTTCCAGGAATATCCGTTACAATCGCTTTTGTTTCCTGTACAAGACTATTCAACAAGGAAGACTTCCCAACATTCGGTCTTCCAATAATGACAGTGGATAAGCCCTCGCGAAGTATTTTCCCCTGCTGAGAAGTCGTTAGCAGTGACTCAATTTCCTTTTTCACTGATGTTGCCTTTTCAACTAAAACCCGATGCGTCATTTCTTCAACATCGTCATACTCAGGATAGTCAATATTGACTTCAACATGGGCCAGAGTTTCCAATATCTCACCGCGAAGTCGTTTAATCAAACCGGAGAGTCTTCCCTCCATTTGAGTAATCGCTACATTCATCGCACGATCTGTCTTTGCGCGAATCAAATCCATTACCGCTTCAGCCTGTGAAAGATCAATTCTTCCATTTAAGAAAGCTCGTTTTGTAAACTCACCTGGCTCCGCTAATCTTGCTCCTTCTCTTAAAGCAAGCTGCAGTACTTTATTGACCGTTACAATTCCGCCATGGCAGTTAATCTCAATAACGTCTTCTCTCGTAAATGTTTTTGGCGCTCGTAATACTGACACCATGACCTCTTCTATGACTTGCTCAGTGCTAGAGTCCACAATATGACCATAATGAATTGTATGTGAATCCACCGATACAAGTTTTTTCTCCTTAGGACCTTTATACATCCGATCAGCAATCTGTACCGCATCAGGCCCGCTTAAACGGATGATCGCAATTGCTCCTTCACCCATCGGTGTAGAAATTGCTGCAATTGTATCCATCACTCATTCACCTCTTTCTCTACTTAATAAACAGTCTGTTATCTATTAAATGGACATTGTCCATCTCTATATCAAAAACGCTTAATCCAAAATTTAAAGATACCATAAATGAAAGCGAAGTGAAAGTATCTCATATCTAATTATCCACAGCTTTGCATCTTATCTATTTTAACACTTAACTTATCCACATGTGAATAACGACGTTTGAAACTTGTCTTCACATCTTACACCTAAATCCAATAAATTTAAACGCCCTGATCCCTATGCTTACTTGTTAAATTGGCGTTTTGCACCCATATCACACACTCATTTTTTAGAAATAAAGGATGAATCCTCTATAAAAAGCAATTTTTCAATAAAAAAAGACTAAAATCCAGCTTTGCTGAATCTTAGCCTTTCTGCTATTTTTTATACAGCACCACAACATGACGTTTGCTGCCTGTATCTTCAGATGCCGTTGCAAGTTCTTTAGAGAATGCAGCAATCGCATCATGAACAATTTTTCGTTCATTCGAAGGCATTGGTTCTAAATGAACCTTTCTCTTCGTTTTTAAAACCCGATTTGCTGTTTTGACTGCATATTGTTCAAGTGCTTCTTGTCGTTTCTTCCTATAATCGCCAATATCAATTGTTATATGATGATACTGATCAGAATAACGATTAAACACTAGCTGTACCAACGTTTCTAAAGAGTACAATGTTTGGCCTCTTTTTCCAATCATTAATGACGTTTTATCTCCATCAATGTGGTAAGAAATCTTTTTCGGTTCCTGTTTGGAAATAATCTTTGCTTTAGGATCAATAGACTTAACAATTTTATCTAAATACTGTGTAGCTAATTTAAATGCATTTATCTTTTCTACTAACTTGACCACAGCTTGTCTTTTACCAAATAATCCTAAAAACCCTTTATTTCCTTCATCTACTATTGTGATTTCTACTTCTTCTTGTAGTAGCTGAATTTGTTTAAGTCCGGAATCTACTGCTTCTTCGATTGTGCGACCGACAGCAGTTATTTCCTTCATTTTTTATTCCCGCCAGCTTTTTCTTTTGTATCAACTTTTACTTGAGGTGTTTTTATCACCAATGTTTGAATGATCATGAAAATGTTACCTACAACCCAGTACAATGAAAGTGCTGCTGGGAAACTAATTGCAAACACAACGATCATAATCGGCATCACCCATAGCATGATAGCCATTTGAGGGTTGTCCGAAGGATTTCCAGCCATCATCAGCTTTTGCTGAATGAAAGTAGCTACACCCGCAATAATCGGTAATAGAAACAATGGATCTGGGCTGCCTAAGTCAAACCATAAGAATGTATGCTTTTTAATTTCTGCTGTCCTCATAATTGCATGATAGAAACCAATAAGGATTGGCATTTGAATTAAAATTGGGAAACAGCCTGCTAATGGATTGACGCCATTTTTTTGAAAAAGGGCCATTGTTTCCTGCTGAAGCTGCTGCTGTGTTTTTTGATCTTTAGAGCTATATTTTTCACGAAGCTTTTTCAATTCAGGCTGTAATGCTTGCATCGCTTTTGTACTTCTTAACTGTTTAATCATTAATGGTAAAATAAGCAAGCGAATTAATAGTGTCACAATAATAATCGCTACACCATAGTTTTCACCAGTTAAGTTTGCCATGTACGTGATTAATTGAGATAGCGGGTAAACAATATAAGAATTCCAGAATCCCTTACTATCTGATGTAATTGGTTCATTGATCTGTGTACATCCTGCCAATAAAACCAATACGCCAATCAAGCTAAATATTAGTAATAATCGCCTTTTCAACAAGATTCCTCCCATTACTTCAAACTTTATTTAAGTTGGAATTGATTAAGAAAGTGACTCACCTAATCAGTATGGTAACATTTTTTCTTTGCAAAGTGGTGGTTTCATTTTAATTCACTAGATGAAGGAAGCGCTTTTAAAAATTGATTCAACGAAAGTTTCTATTACGAAGACTTTTTCGGTTGTTGTTGATAAACAGCGGATTTTCTAAATAAATGTTGGAGAGACTTCTTTGTTTCTTCAAAGGTCAATTCACTCGCTGGTTTTCGTGCAATGACAATGTAGTCTTTTTCTTGCTTTAACTTATGGCCTTCCTCTAAAAACACCTGACGGATCAGACGTTTTATTCGGTTTCTAATCACTGCATTACCAATCTTCTTACTGACAGACAATCCTAGACGCAGTTCAACTTGATTTGGCTGATCAAGCTGGTAAATAACGAATTGGCGATTTGCCATTGATTGACCTTTTTTGAACACCTTTTGAAACTCTTCATTTTTTTTTAGCCTGTTTCGCTTCTTCATGTTTTCTTCCACTCCGATAAAAACTGACAGTTCATTTACGATTTTATGTAAAAAAGACCACTGACATTATTCAGTGGCCTAAGCTGATAATTTTTTTCTACCTTTGCTGCGGCGTCGCTTTAAAACTAGACGTCCGTTTTTAGTACTCATACGGCTGCGGAAGCCATGAACTTTACTACGCTTACGGTTATTTGGTTGAAACGTTCTTTTCATTTATGACACCTCCCTGAGGAATAGCTGTTTAAGACAGTCTAACTCATTATATTTGTGTAACCCATCGATTGTCAATATCAATGATAAAACTCTTATTATCAACCTTATAAGCATAACATAAGTTATCAAACGAAGAAACCTTCTTTTTTAGTTTCCAGCATTTTATTCTCTTTTTCCTCCTAAAAGACCTTCAAAACAAGAATGTGGATATTTTTCCGGCATATTTAGACTATCCACACCCATTATCGACATTTTTTTCACACAAATAACCGATGTGGATAATTATTTTTCAACAGGATGTAAAGTGTGTGGATAAGTTTGTGACACCCATTGCACCATCTTGTTTATTTTGATATTATATTTGTGTTTTAACTCTTAATTACTTATCTGGCCCATTTATATTATCCACAATTTGTGGATAACCTGTGGAAAGTTATTACACAGCCTGTTGAATTGTTTATCCACAGCTTGTGTAATTTGTCGAAAAGACGTTTTTCTACTATATTAATTGTTTTCAACAATGTATGTGCACGAATGGTGATGACCATTTGCTCTTTTTCGTGTTCTATAACAGTTTGATATTGGTCATTTTAAAAAGAAAAGGAGGGGGGAGAAGCCTTATGGAAAATATTTTGGATCTGTGGAATAAAGCACTTCAAAAAATAGAGACAAAATTGAGCAAACCCAGTTTTGAGACATGGATGAAATCGACAAAAGCCCATTCTCTTCAGGGAGATACGCTTACAATTACGGCACCTAATGAATTTGCTAGAGATTGGCTCGAGTCAAGATATCTTCACTTAATTGCTGATACCATCTATGAACTAACAGGTGAAGAGCTCAGCATTAAATTTATTATTCCTCAAAATCAGGATGAAGAGGAAGCCATGCCAAAGTCTCCTATCAAAAAAATGTCTAAAGAAGAGCCCGTTGACATTCCACAAAATATGCTGAATCCAAAATATACATTTGATACTTTTGTTATTGGTTCAGGCAACCGTTTTGCTCATGCCGCTTCACTTGCAGTCGCGGAAGCACCAGCAAAAGCATATAACCCGCTTTTTATTTATGGGGGCGTTGGTTTAGGAAAGACTCACTTGATGCATGCGATTGGTCATTACGTGATCGACCATAATCCATCAGCCAAAGTGGTCTATCTATCATCTGAAAAATTTACTAATGAATTTATCAACTCAATCCGAGATAACAAAGCTGTCGACTTCCGTAACCGCTATCGGAATGTAGATGTGCTTTTGATAGATGATATTCAATTTTTAGCAGGAAAAGAACAAACACAAGAAGAGTTTTTCCATACATTCAACACACTTCACGAAGAAAGTAAGCAAATCGTCATTTCTAGTGACCGGCCTCCGAAGGAAATTCCGACACTTGAAGACAGATTACGCTCTCGATTTGAATGGGGCTTAATTACAGACATTACCCCGCCAGATCTAGAAACGCGTATCGCGATCCTGCGAAAAAAAGCAAAGGCAGAAGGCTTAGACATTCCAAATGAAGTCATGCTGTACATTGCCAATCAAATCGACAGCAACATTCGTGAGCTGGAGGGTGCTTTGATTCGTGTCGTTGCTTACTCATCTTTAATTAATAAAGACATTAATGCAGATCTAGCAGCTGAGGCGCTAAAGGACATCATTCCTTCATCAAAGCCTAAGGTCATTACAATTAAAGATATTCAAAGAATTGTAGGGCAGCAATTTAATATTCGATTAGAGGATTTCAAAGCAAAGAAACGTACAAAGTCAGTTGCTTATCCAAGACAAATTGCCATGTACCTCTCTAGAGAAATGACCGATTCCTCTCTGCCTAAAATCGGAGAAGAATTTGGCGGTCGTGATCATACGACTGTCATTCATGCTCATGAGAAGATTTCGAAATTAATTGTTGAAGATGAACAGCTTCAGCAGCATGTCAAAGAGATCAAAGAACAATTAAAATAACCAAGCTGATATAATGAGTACGGGAAAATGTGAATAACTAGAGCATAGTCATACACAGTCTGTCCACATGTGGATAGGCTGTCTTTCCTTTCTTTTTGTCGACTTATCCACATATTCACAAGCCCTACTATTACTTCTACGATTTTTATTAATAAAATATATATACATGTCATTAAGAAAATTTAGGAGGACCACTATGAAATTCACGATTCAAAAAGATCGTCTTGTCCAAAGTGTCCAAGATGTATTAAAGGCCGTATCCTCTAGAACAACGATTCCTATTTTGACAGGGATTAAAATTGTTGCGTCTGATGAAGGGGTTTCTCTAACAGGAAGCGATTCTGATATCTCAATTGAATCTTTCATTCCTCAAAGAGATGGAGATTTAGAGGTTATCACCATTGATCGTCCGGGAAGTATTGTGCTTCAAGCCCGCTTCTTTAGTGAAATTGTAAAGAAACTGCCTATGTCCACTGTCGAAATTGAAGTAGAACAAAATCACCTGACTATCATCCGTTCTGGTTCAGCAGAATTTAACTTAAACGGCTTAGATGCTGAAGAATATCCGCATCTTCCACAAATTGAAGAACATCATGCATTTCAAATTCCGACAGATTTGCTTAAAAACTTAATTCGTCAAACTGTTTTTGCAGTGTCCACCTCAGAAACACGACCTATCTTGACAGGTGTAAACTGGAAGGTCGAAAAAGGTGAATTAATATGCACAGCAACGGATAGCCACCGTCTTGCTTTAAGAAAAGCGAAGTTAGATATTAACGAGGAAAGTTCGTATAATGTCGTGATTCCAGGGAAGAGTTTAACTGAGCTAAGTAAAATTCTTGATGATGGACAAGATCTTGTGAGCATCGTCATTACAGAAACCCAAGTTCTTTTTAAAGCACAAAACGTGCTGTTCTTCTCAAGGTTGCTGGATGGAAATTATCCAGATACAGCCCGTCTGATCCCGCAAGAAAGTAAAACGGATGTCGTGGTCAACACGAAAGAGTTCCTTCAAGCCATTGATCGTGCATCACTTTTGGCAAGAGAAGGACGTAATAATGTCGTGAAACTGTCAGCTGATCCTGAACAAAGCCTTGAAATCTCTTCTAATTCGCCTGAGATCGGTAAAGTGGTGGAGACGGTTCAAGCAGATGACATTAAAGGGGAAGATCTTAAAATCTCCTTCAGTCCAAAATATATGCTGGATGCGTTAAAAGTATTAGAGGGAACAGATATTCATGTAAGCTTCACTGGTGCAATGAGACCGTTCCTGCTACGTACGCCGAATGATGATTCTATCTTGCAATTGATTCTTCCGGTAAGAACGTATTAATTCAATCTAAAATGGCTGCTGTGTGAGTGCACAGCAGCTTTTCTTCTCGTTTTCCATGCTTTCTTTCATCCCAGTTCGCTTTCCCCCTTTCCTTCTTGTCTTGTTTTTTAGTACAATTAGATATTAGTGATATTGAAAGAGGTCGATACAATGCCTAATCTTATAACCATTGAAACAGAAATGATTACATTAGGGCAGTTTTTGAAATTAGCCGAAGTCATCCAATCTGGCGGAATGGCGAAATGGTTTTTAAGTGAACATGAGGTGTTCATTAATCAAGAGCCAGATAATAGACGGGGACGCAAACTATACCCAGGAGATGTTGTCGAGATTGAAGGTTACGGCACATTTCAAGTTGTGAATTAGAAACGGGTGACAATACATGTACATTCAAAGTCTGGCGTTAACTTCATACCGAAACTATGAACACACCGAGCTTCAATTCGACAATAAGGTGAATGTCATGATCGGTGAGAATGCCCAAGGTAAAACGAACTTGATGGAAGCGATCTATGTATTGTCGATGGCAAAGTCTCATCGTACGTCAAATGATAAAGAACTTATCCGATGGGACCAAGACTATGCTAAAATAGAAGGTAGAGTCATTAAAAAAAATGGTCCACTCCCAATGCAGCTCGTGATCTCAAAAAAAGGGAAAAAGGGCAAGGTCAATCACATTGAACAACAGAAGCTCAGTCATTATGTTGGTGCATTAAACACCATCATGTTTGCGCCAGAGGACTTAAGTCTTGTGAAGGGCAGCCCGCAAATCCGCAGAAGATTCCTCGACATGGAGATTGGACAAGTTTCTGCTGTCTACTTGCATGATTTATCGCTCTATCAAAAAATTCTTTCTCAGCGGAATCATTACTTGAAACAATTGCAGACAAGAAAGCAATCGGATCAAGCGATGCTGGAGATTTTAACAGAGCAGTTGATTGATGCGGCAGCGAAAGTGGTCAAAAGACGACTGACTTTTACGAAACAGCTCGAAAAATGGGCGCAGCCGCTGCATTTTGGGATTTCTAGAGAGCTAGAAACACTTACGCTCCAATACCAGACGGCAATAGAGGTATCAGAAGCGTCAGACTTGTCGAAAATAAAGAATAGCTATGAAGAATCGTTTCAGAAACTAAGAGAGAGAGAAATTGACCGAGGAGTGACACTGTGGGGACCTCACAGAGATGACCTGCTTTTCTTTGTGAATGGTCGGGATGTTCAGACATATGGCTCTCAAGGGCAGCAAAGAACAACAGCTCTTTCACTAAAGCTGGCAGAAATTGATCTGATACATGAAGAAATCGGAGAATATCCTATTCTTCTACTTGATGATGTGTTATCTGAACTTGATGATTACAGACAGTCTCATTTGCTCCATACCATTCAGGGGCGAGTACAGACCTTCGTCACCACAACAAGTGTTGAAGGCATCGATCACGCCACCCTGAAAGAAGCGGAAATTTTCAGAGTAGCCAGTGGAAAAGTAATTGACTGATAAATGAGGTGTGAGTCTTGTATATTCATTTAGGTGATGATTGTGTTGTTTCTACACGAGAGATTGTCGCAATTGTTGATTACAAAATGAGGTCGTCTTCTGTTGTAGAAGAATTTCTACAAAAACAGGAGAAACATATCATTTCGTTATCACAAGGGACACCCAAATCCATTGTCGTCACAACTGAATCTGTTTATTACTCTCCTCTTTCCTCAAGCACGCTCAAAAAACGTGCTTCGTTTGTGATTGAAATTGAAGTCTAAAAGCTCAATTCATATAAATATATCGTTTAAGAAAAGTGTAGGTGAATGTACGTGGCAATGGAACAGCAACATAATAGTTATGATGAAAATCAGATACAGGTGCTTGAAGGACTAGAAGCTGTTAGAAAACGTCCAGGAATGTACATTGGGTCAACCAATGCAAAAGGGCTTCACCATCTTGTATGGGAAATTGTCGACAACAGTATTGATGAGGCATTAGCTGGTTATTGTACAGACATTACAGTGCAAATTGAAAAAGATAACAGTATTACAGTAAAAGATAATGGCCGCGGGATTCCTGTTGGAATTCATGAGAAAATGGGGCGTCCTGCCGTAGAGGTCATTATGACTGTTCTTCACGCTGGCGGTAAATTTGACGGCAGCGGTTATAAAGTATCTGGCGGTCTGCATGGTGTAGGGGCATCTGTTGTAAATGCATTATCTACTACCTTAGACGTGACCGTATACCGTGACGGAAAAATTCATTATCAGCAGTTCAAACGCGGTGTTCCAGTGGGAGATTTAGAGGTTATTGGTGAAACAGATGTAACCGGGACAACCACTCACTTTGTGCCAGATCCAGAAATTTTCACGGAAACCATTGAATTTGATTACGATACACTTGCCAACCGTGTTCGTGAGTTAGCCTTCTTAACAAAAGGTGTAAACATCATCATTGAAGACTTGCGTGAAGGCAAAGAGCGGAGAAATGAATACTGCTACGAAGGCGGTATTAAGAGCTATGTAGAACATTTAAACCGCTCAAAAGAAGTCGTTCATGAAGAACCTGTTTACATCGAAGGTGAGAAAGACGGAATTACGGTTGAAGTGGCTTTACAATACAACGATTCCTATACAAGCAATATCTATTCCTTCGCCAACAACATCAACACGTATGAAGGCGGAACACACGAAGCTGGCTTTAAAACCGGTCTAACGCGTGTCATCAATGACTATGCTCGTAAAAATGGCGTATTCAAAGATGGGGATGCGAATTTAAGTGGGGAAGATGTGCGAGAAGGCTTAACAGCCATTATCTCCATCAAGCATCCAGACCCTCAATTCGAAGGCCAAACGAAGACAAAGCTTGGGAACTCAGAAGCGAGAACCATCACAGACTCCCTTTTCTCTGAAGCACTTGAGAAATTCTTGCTTGAAAATCCTGATTCTGCGAAAAAAATTGTGGAAAAAGGACTGATGGCGGCTCGTGCAAGAATGGCTGCCAAAAAAGCTCGTGAGCTGACAAGACGTAAAAGTGCACTGGAAGTCTCCAGCTTACCTGGGAAACTAGCGGACTGTTCTTCTAAAGATCCTTCCATCTCTGAACTCTATATTGTAGAGGGAGATTCTGCGGGCGGATCTGCTAAACAAGGCCGTGATCGTCACTTCCAAGCGATCTTACCGTTAAGAGGGAAGATCCTAAACGTAGAAAAAGCTCGTTTAGATAAAATTTTATCGAACAACGAGGTTCGTTCAATGATCACAGCGTTAGGAACTGGAATCGGAGAAGACTTTACTTTAGAGAAAGCACGCTATCACAAAATTGTGATCATGACAGATGCCGATGTGGATGGAGCACATATTCGAACGCTGCTCTTAACATTCTTCTATCGCTACATGCGTGAAATCATTGAAAACGGTTATGTGTATATTGCGCAGCCGCCTTTATATAAAGTGCAGCAAGGAAAACGTGTGGAGTACGTGTATAACGATAAACAGCTGGATGAGCTGTTAAAATCACTTCCTCAAACACCAAAGCCTGGACTTCAGCGTTATAAAGGTCTTGGAGAAATGAATGCTGCTCAGCTTTGGGAAACAACAATGGACCCTGATGCGAGAACACTTCTTCAAGTCACACTTGAGGATGCGATCGATGCTGATGAGACATTTGAAATGCTGATGGGAGATAAAGTAGAGCCGAGACGGAACTTTATCGAAGAAAATGCGCAATACGTGAAAAACCTTGATATTTAGATGAATCCCTCCTGAGAACAACCTTATTTCTTGTTTGGAATAAGGTTGTTTTTCAAGAAACAGGGGTGTGAAACGAATGTCCTGGTTTTCCGTGTTTTCGTTGATTTTCTAGTAAATTAATGTGTATAAAGCCGAGATTATTGATATAATGGAGAATAGTCTTGTGAAGATAAATACATATTTTACTCCCACATAATTTATTTCATGTGATACGTAAAGGGAGGTTCTTATAGTGAGTGAACAACATACACCAAATGTACGCGAAGTGAATATTAGTCAAGAAATGCGTACGTCCTTTTTAGATTATGCAATGAGTGTTATTGTTTCGCGTGCATTACCAGATGTGCGAGATGGCTTGAAGCCCGTGCATCGAAGAATTTTGTATGCGATGAATGACCTAGGTATGACAAGTGATAAACCATTTAAGAAATCTGCACGTATCGTTGGGGAAGTTATCGGTAAGTACCACCCTCACGGTGACAGCGCTGTATACGAAGCGATGGTTCGTATGGCACAAGACTTCAACTATCGAAATATGCTAGTTGAAGGACACGGGAACTTTGGTTCTGTCGATGGAGACGGTGCAGCAGCAATGCGTTATACTGAGGCGCGTCTATCTAAAATTTCAATGGAAATCCTTCGTGATATTACCAAGGATACGATTGATTATCAAGATAACTACGATGGCAGTGAAAGAGAACCAATCGTCATGCCTGCTCGTTTCCCGAACTTATTAGTCAACGGGGCAACAGGTATCGCTGTAGGGATGGCAACCAACATTCCGCCTCACCAGCTAGGTGAAGTGATTGATGGGGTACTGGCGATAAGTCAAAACCCAGAAATGACAACACAGGAACTAATGGAGATCATTCCAGGACCAGACTTCCCGACTGCGGGACAAATCATCGGCCGAAGCGGAATCCGCAAAGCATATGAAACAGGCCGGGGCTCTATTACATTACGTGCAAATTCTATTATTGAAGAAACATCCAGCGGTAAACAGCGGATTGTTATCAATGAAATTCCATATCAGGTCAACAAAGCACGTTTGATCGAAAAAATCGCTGATCTTGTGCGCGATAAAAAGATCGATGGCATTACAGATCTGCGTGACGAGTCTGATCGTAATGGAATGCGGATTGTGATTGAACTGCGAAGAGACGCGAACGTCCACGTTCTATTAAACAATCTTTATAAACAAACGACACTGCAAACGTCATTTGGGATCAACCTATTGGCACTAGTTGATGGACAGCCGAAAGTCTTGTCTCTCAAACAATGTCTTGAATATTATTTAGAGCATCAAAAAGTGATCATTCGCAGAAGAACAGCATATGAACTTCGTAAAGCTGAAGCAAGAGCTCATATTCTAGAAGGTTTAAGAATCGCTCTTGACCACTTAGATGAAGTCATTGCATTAATCAGAAGCTCTCAAACTGCGGAAATCGCGAGAAATGGCTTAATGGAGAACTATAGCTTGTCCGAAAAACAAGCACAGGCCATTCTTGATATGCGTCTTCAGCGCTTAACTGGTTTGGAAAGAGAAAAGATAGAAGAAGAATACAAAGGACTTGTTGATTTGATTGCTGAGTTGAAAGCCATTTTAGCAGACAATGAAAAAGTTCTTGAAATCATTAGAGAAGAATTAACAGAAATCAAAGAACGTTTCAATGATACGCGCCGTACTGAAATTGTAACAGCAGGTATTGAAACAATTGAAGACGAAGATTTGATTCCTGTTGAGAACATCGTGATTACGCTGACTCATAATGGTTATATCAAGCGTCTGCCTGCATCAACATACCGCAGTCAAAAAAGAGGCGGTAAAGGTGTTCAGGGAATGGGAACCAATGAGGATGATTTCGTAGAACAGCTGATTTCAACATCTACCCATGATACGATCCTCTTCTTCTCTAATAAAGGGAAGGTTTATCGTGCGAAGGGATATGAGATTCCTGAATTCGGACGGACAGCGAAAGGGATTCCGATTATTAACCTGCTTGAAGTAGAAAAGGGAGAGTGGATTAATGCCATTATTCCAGTAAGCGAATTTGATGAAGATTCGTATCTCTTCTTTACAACAAGACATGGTGTATCAAAACGAACATCATTGTCTCAGTTTGCCAACATTCGAAACAATGGACTTATCGCATTAAGTCTTCGTGACGAAGATGAACTGATGGCTGTCCGTTTAACCAATGGAGAAAAACAAATCATCATTGGTACGAAAAAAGGTATGCTGATTCGTTTCGACGAGACAGATGTTCGTGAAATGGGGCGTACGGCAGCTGGCGTGAAAGGAATTACGCTTTCTGAAGATGACATCGTCGTTGGGATGGAAATCCTTGAGCCAGATGCAAACGTATTGATTGTCACCGAAAAAGGATATGGTAAGTTAACACCTGAAAAAGAATACCGTGTTCAAAGTCGGGGCGGTAAAGGTCTTAAAACATGTAAAATCACTGACAATAATGGTCCGCTTGTCGCAGTGAAGGCGACGAATGCTGAAGCTGAAGAGGACTTGATGATTATTACAGGAAGCGGTGTGATCATTCGTATGGCCGTTTCAGACATTTCAACAACAGGTCGAGTCACTCAAGGTGTCCGCCTGATTCGTCTAGGTGATGATGAACATGTCGCTACAGTGGCATTAGTTGAACAATCACAAGAAGATGATGAAGAGAATTCTGAAGAAAACGTAGAAACTATAGAGTCAGATCAAGAGCAATCTGAGTAAAAATAAAGCCGGTTCTTCACCGGCTTT
Source organism: Bacillus sp. F2HM (assembly GCF_019266135.1). Classification (NCBI taxonomy): domain Bacteria; kingdom Bacillati; phylum Bacillota; class Bacilli; order Caryophanales; family Bacillaceae; genus Bacillus; species Bacillus sp. F2HM. The sequence continues at coordinate 232 of NZ_LRMO01000007.1, read as the reverse complement.
ATTTTTTTCTGAAAAAACATGAGTTTTTTTGAAATTTATAATGCTTTTTTCATAGATATGTGTTAATCTTTCAAAGGAGCAAAAAGAGGCTCTATTTTTTATCTCTTTTACAGTGGAAACTTCTTAAAAAAATAAAATGTTTTTCAAGAAAAATGTTGACTGTTGATAGAGATATATGATATATTTAAGTGGTCGCTTTGAGAGAGTGACACACAAGTTCTTTGAAAACTAA